>JACDNV010000003.1 GCA_017656425.1 Candidatus Neomarinimicrobiota bacterium
ATTATTGCAAAATGCCTTCTCAAAGTGTATACCATGTCCCTGAATCAGACAAATTTTAAAATTCTTATCACTTTCGGGACTAATATTTTCGGGATTAATGTTTTTTTACTTTTTAACCATTAAAACTTCTGGTTTAAAGTCTACTTTTTCCGTCTCCAGTCTTATTCAATTTATAAAATCAAAATAAATAGCCAATATGAGCGCAATACCTGAAAAGAAAAATATAAAGAAATAATTAACTTTATCTTTCTTTGAGCTCAATCTACATAGGATTGTTCCAAGTACATAGTATTCACGATCTGTCAACTTCTCTTTGTCGAATAGTTTTTGAATTAGAGTTGAGGACTCAATCTCCCTGTGTAATTTATGGTCCTTTTTGAATTTGTATAAAAAATAGATACTAAATCCACCAACCCCTAAGTACCAGAATGCTTTCCCGAGCCACGGATTTACAAAATGTGCGAGATTAACTGCCCTTATAGCAATTGTGGCTATCAAAGCAATAGTAAAAAACACCCATGATAGCCTATCTTCTCTACACTCTTTTAATCTTATGCAATCGATGCAGATAAAATCTTCTTCCCGTTTCATTTTATCAATATACCCTTTCATTTAAAAAACTACTAAAATTAGACTTATTATTTCCTAGTAGGTTACTGGGAAATATTTTTATAAAAGAATAATTATAGAAGCATTAAAAAGAAGAGGAAATTTGTTAATAATACCTATGGAAATACCGTAATCATATAAAGATTTAAATACGTCAATATATAAGATCGTTAAACTTATTTCACTGCCTCTCTTTTCATTCGATTCAATTAGTCTCCAGTATCGTTTATTGAAATCATCTTTCATTCTATCGGCTCTGAGCTTCGCTAATTGTTCAAAGGGCATATCTTCTGATAACATTTCTTTAGTAAACGATATAAGATCATCTAAAAAATCTGTCATAGCATAATCACCGAGCCGTATATTAAACTTAATATCCCTTTCTTCAATATCTCCAGAGTGCCTATATTCAACTACTGGTTCAATACATTTTATAATATTATTCAATTGCTTGAATCCGGATACAATTGGCACAACAAAGTATGAAGATACAACTGTATTTTTTAGCCATTCATTTCTAAATAAATGGTCAAGTATCCTCTCCAATTCATCAAATTCATCCAATTTATAAAACGGTTTTGTATCACAAATATTTTGCTCACCTTTACAATACCAGACAGGAACACCAACAATTCTATATCTATAAAATTTTTTCAACAACTTGCTAACTCTGTTATCCTGCTCCTTATCATCAATGGGGATATAGATAGCTCGTAAATTTTTCACAAGATAAAGATATCTATTCACCTTTTATTTCCCTACCTGAAGGTTCAAGGAAAACATCTCCAATCTGAATATTCGATACTTTCTCCATATCAAAAGGTGGACTAAAAAAAATTATAGTTTTATTTTCAGTATCAACCTCTTTGACAATTCCTAGTGCTATTACAAAGCCAATATCATCATTTAAAGAAAAAAGCCTATTTTTTTGCTTTAGTATTCCCGGACCAGGAATTCTACCATGGAATCCGTAATCATCTATATTTATTTTATTTTCCTGAACAACTTTAAAATACCCACGAAATTTCTCTTCTCTATAAATCTGTCTTTCCAGAGAAGTTCTTTGCCTGACATGTTCTGAGACAGTAAACCTGAAAATTTTCAACTGCCTGTACTTATTAAAATTTTTTAGAATGCCTTCCAGCTCATCTTCTCTTTGAAATGCAACTATAAAATCAGGTTTTATTAACTGAATAACATTATACTGAAATTCCTGAGCTATACCTCCAAGAACAAAACCAGATGAGTCTATAACTAACCTTTGAACACCAGATTTATTAGCAAAATCTACAAGACATTTTATTGAAGTGAGATTTTGAAGAAGATGTCCCTTTGGAGAGGTTGAACCAGTGAACATCAGATATTGTTTACTATCACTCAAAACTTTACTCTCATAAATCTCCATACCGACTGTTGTGGGTGGTCCTATCACTGACTGCCCCGGATCACAATCAATATATGCGGTCAAAAATTTTCCGAGAAGATTTTCTAATAAATACCTACAAAAAGTAGTTTTACCGCTATCAGAGCAGCCAATGACGTAGACAGATTTCTGTTCATCTTCTATTTTAAGAATATTTAAAAGCTCTCTCCAGCTTTCATCAGCTATTATCAAGACCTAATCTCCTTTTGCAATTATTACAAAAATCTTTACCCTTCCTGTCAGTGTCCAGAATTGAGTTTGAAAAATACATTACACACTTGTTATTTCTGCAATGTCCTAATCCCATTAAATGCCCAAGCTCGTGTACAGCTTCCTTAATAATACGCAAAATAAAAAAATCATAATAAACTTTAGAACCACTCATAGTGAACCAGAGTCGACAAGTGGAAATGATGCAAACAGAATCTAATATGTTTGCTTCACCAAAAACAAAATTCAATCCATCAGCAAAAAGGTCAACATCTGTAATAATGAGTGTTGCAGTATTGGGCTCAATAAGAGATTTTAAGTGCCTCAATACAACCGTTGAATTATATTGCTCACGAATTTTATTGTAGCTTTCTTGAGGTATTTCCATAGGCTCTGCTATCACTACTGGCAAACTGAACATTTTATTAAGCTCTACCGATATCCTTTTCAATACATCATTTTCTATATTATATGTTGGAATGATTTTTATTTTACTAAAATTTCTTATCGCAAATATCATGACCATAGAAAATATTATAAAACAATTAATTAAGAATAAAGACTAATGTAAAAACATTAATTCTTGATTAAAACCATAAAAAGGTTTATAATCAAACTATGGAAAAGGAATCCAATCAATTATTCGATATTTTATCATCAAAAACAAAAAGCAAACAATTGGCTTATACTAACAATGGAATTTCAATAGAATTAGTTGAAAGACTCGGAGAAAGTGAATACAGTCAAATAATTGCCATCTCTGAGGAGCTTGCAGATATTTATGGAAGTAAAGCTAAATTCACAAGAAGTACAATCACGAAGTATTTTAATTTTCCACAGACATTTCCACTTATGGTAAGATATAATGGTGTAATCGAGGGATTCATAATCGGTATCCCTCTCGAGCATTTTGCAAAAGAGTCATGGGCGCATTGTGATTCAAACTTTGGGAAAAACAATACCGTTTATACATATGCATTTATAGTCAAAAAAGACCACCGTAAACTCGGACTTGCTAAAATGTTAAAAAGAGTTTATCAGAGCTATATGAAGAAGATTGGATTTAAATACATTTCAGGTCATGTACGTGAAGGAGTAGCTCTAAATTTCAAAAAGAGTACACAAATTCTTAAAAAATTCCCAAACTGGAATGGCACTGGATATACTTTTGAATACTATCGCTGTCCTTTATAATCATATTTTATTTAAAAATCTTCATAATTAAATACCAATAATGATATGTAAAAACTAAATTATCAGGTTTTTTAAACTCTTTAAATAATCTATCTGAAGTAAATCAATGTATAATAGAAAGATAGTTTTCTTATCCGCCATTTTTGGTATAATAATTTTTGGCATATCGCTGAGTTTTCTCGGCTCAGTTCTGCCGCTATTTGCAAGGCAATTTTCTCTATCAGGACAGGAAAGCGGACAGCTTATTTTATATATCAATCTGGGAATTTTTATAGGGTCACTATTATTCGGACCAATAATTGATAGGTTCGGATATAAACATATAATAATATCAAGCTCTTCAGCAATTTTTATTGGGCTTCTTATCATTTCAATTTTTTATAATCTATATACTATAAAGTTTATGCTCTTTGTTATTGGATTGGGAGCAGGTGCAATAAATGGTATTTCAAATGCTCTTGCTTCAGAAGTTGGACATAAAAACAGGACTTACTATCTAAGCATACTCGGGACATTTTTTTGCGTCGGTGCTTTTGGCTTCCCACTAATTTTTGGTACTCTCTTAAACATATCATCTCCAAGGTTTTTAATATTTTTAATATCCTGTTACATTTTACTCAGTACCATAATTTTTTCCTTAATCAAATATCCATCGTCAGAGCATGATGAATCCAGGATTACTATTCATGATCTATCTTTGCTTAAAAGCAGAACAATTATCCTCTTCTCAGCTCTTGCCTTTTTTGAGAGTGGGATTGAGATGTCAGCAGGAAATTGGACTACATCGTTTTTCTCTGATGCATATGATATGGAGGTATCAATTGCCAGTTTTTCATTGTCAACCTATTGGCTTGGAATGATGGCTGGTAGATTTTATTTATCAAGGCTATCACTCAAATATTCTCCAACTACATTATTTTTCTACTTTATGCCAATCAGTACAATTGCATCGGTTATTCTTATTTTTACAAAAACCCCAATAGCTTCATTTTTTCTGATTTTTTTAACAGGTTACGGATTCTCCTGCACATACCCCATTATTATTGCGATAATAGGTGATATCTATAAAAAAATTGCTGGTACTGCTCTCAGTCTGGTATTCTCAATAGCAATCCTTGGCGGAATACTACTACCATATACAATTGGTATAATTTACGATCTAAAAGGAATGAAATTAGCATTCTCAATTATACCAATTGGAACAATTGTGGTAATAGTAATTTTCTATATTATAAAAAATAATCTCAAGAAAATCTCATATATATAATTCTACTCATCTCAATAAAAGCATCCTCTTTGTCTGGATATCATCACTGGAAACCACACGATAAAAATAGACTCCACTCGGTACCATACAGCCAAGGTTATCCTTTCCATCCCAGACAACTTTATAGTATCCCCTGTCATATAATTCATTATTTACAATGGTTCTGATATTCTCACCAAGCATATTATAAATATTAATCGAAATCCTATAACTTGCAGGAATTGAAAAACTAATAACAGTAGATGAATTAAATGGATTCGGATAATTTGGGTAAACTATAAACTTATCAGCTATTTTGACATCCAAATGGCTCACTTTATTAATGCTAAGAGGCATACTAATGATTGTACCTTTATTTCCAACCGCCCAGAGTTTATTATAGCCATATCTCAGCCTTTTAAATTCCACATCTCCTACACCCTGGGGCACTTGCATTTGACTCCAGTTCGCTCCCCCATCATCTGATTTATAAATCTTGCGATTTCTACCCGCTACAAATACTAAAGTTTCAGTAACAAATTCTACATCATTCAAACAATCCCCATCGGGATCAGTAAAGACCGTGTATGCAGTGTCATAAATTTCATCGATAGTAGTTCTATAAATAATACCATCACCGCTCACAATTAAACCGGTGTCTCCTCTAAATTCTACTGCACTCAATGTCAAACTACTAAGAGTCAATGCCTCATCAAAATAAATCGTATCATTTAATAGTCTTGCAACAAAAACTCTACCTCCTGTTCCGACAGCAACAATTTGTGAATCGGAGATCATGTATACATCATTAACACTTCCTTTAAAATAACTGTCCCCTATCCATGTATTGCCACCATCTAGGGATACAAATAAATAACCTGCTGAACCAGCGATAAAGACGGTGTCTCCTCGATGCCCGATACTATAAAAATTTCTATTAGATAATTCAGAGAATGGACTTCCTACAACCGTCCAGCTATTTCCACCGTCATCAGTTTTGAGTATTTTACCCCAGCTCCCGGTGATAAATCCGACTTCTTCATTTAAAAATTCGCAATCATTTAAATTTTCATTTACCCCTGTTCTTAAATTGTTCGGATACTCCCAGCTTGAACCACTATCACTGCTAATAGTTATCTCACCACCTCCAAAACTGGTTGCGATAATTTTACCCCCACCAATAATTTCTATACTATGAAAGTCTAGAGACGGCCATTCATTCATAGGGGTAAAGCTTTTTCCATAATTATCAGTTTTAAACCACTGACCAAGGGACTGAAAAACATAACACACACCATCTCCGACAAAATCTACAAGCTCTACATTTTGCCCTGATGCTGTCTGGAGGGTATCCCAGCTTTCTCCACCATCTATGGTGATAATCAAATATCCGCTGGTTCCCCCCGCAACTATTGTATCTTTATTTACTACATCTGCAGAAATTAAATATTCAAAACTTGATGTATAGGGCGTAACGAGTCTGTAGGTCCTGCCTCCATCTTTAGACAAAAATCCACAATAATGATAACCACCTATGAAAATAGTTGAGTCACCTCCAGCAGAAACGCAGTATAATTTTCTAGCTTTTGCATCCAATGGAAACAATTTATCAATCATAACGCATTGCCAGGTCTCTCCTCCATCGTAGGTATAAAAAGTATATCCACCCTTCGAATCAGATATTGCAACACCAACGTCCTCATTGCAGAAAGCTATTCCACCATCAATATCCTGTCCTTCAAAACCGTAATTAGCTTTCTCGTAATTTTCACCACCATCGGTAGTTTTTAAAACGGTACTATCCTTACCCCCGAAAAATACAACTTCTTCATTCACTACAGAAAGGCATATTAAATCCATCTTATAGTTTGCAGTATCTCCTACTTGAGTCCAATTAGTCCCACCATCGGTAGTTTTGTATATTATTCCAGATTCTCCACATGCATAACCAACATTTTCATCGGCAAATTCTATATCATTCCACTCCAATCCACCACCATCTGAATCCCTCACAACTAACCAGGTATTACCACCATCTGTTGTTTTCCATACAATTCCATCATCATATACCAGAAAGCCAGTCATAGAATCAATAAAATAACCCCTGCTTGTAGTCCTAATACCCCCAGCAGTCTTTACAACTTCCCAATCAGATGAATACAATTTAAAAATAAAAAAAGATACTAAAATAATGATTGAAAATTTAGATCTCATCTGCCCCTCTCTATTTATATCCCCACCATTAACTGCACTTCGCCGGTATTTATCCGACAATTCGAATAATACGGCTTATAACTTTTTAAAGAAATCGACGTCTTAACACTGCCATAAATTGTTAGTTTCGATAATACTATACTTATCTGACTTAAAAAGATACTGTCTGTATCCCATCTAAAATCAGTATCAAAAGTCGATATAAAATAATTCAAATCTAAATTAAAATTATCTTTCAACTTTAGTCCTGAATTAAGCTTTATTTTAAATTTTTTCAATGTACTAACACTATTAAATTTACTGTTGTATTCCACATAATCAACATTACTTCTGCCAAATCCAACATTGATGCCAAAGTATCTATCTACAAAAAAAATATCCAAACTACCACTTATGAAATTTTCTTTCATATTATTTTCAAGAATTAAAACTTTATACTCGGACGACTCAGCCCAGTCCGATATCTCTTTTCTATAAAAACATAAGCCACTTGATATTATTCCAGATTTTTTAATAATCCCAGCGTTTATGAAATAGCCCTCCCTTACCCAATCCCCCCTTGGTTTCATAACACTACCATTATTTACTGCAATTTTAGCTTCTTTCATACCCACGTAGTATTCAATATTTAAATTCCAGCCTTTGAAAAAATTATATTCGAACCCACCTCCTATCTCCCAGCCCTGAGAACTATAATCTTTCTTCTTTGAAACCCCCGGTTCTTCAATTTTATATATGTGAAATCCGTAAAAAGTCCTTATCAAAGCATCCTGGTATTCTTTAACCGCTTCGTATTTCCTCTGATTATTAAGGTAACGAAAATAAACTGAAGAATTTATCCTTTTACCTTTAAAACCAACCCCTATTGAACTATCAAAATTCCTGGCTATAGTTTCACACTTTGTATATACATCTTTAAGCCCTCTCTCAATCCCGTAATTTATCAGAAACCCAGCTATCAAGCCCCCTCTCCATCGGTACAGATCAGCAAATGATAGGACTGGACCATTGTAACTTACATTTCCTACTGTTGTATCAATTATTGAAAAGTAGTTATCATAGAACGACTTCTCCAGTGACCGACCGAGTTTTAAGTAATCAAACTGGCAGTAATATATTCTACTGGATATAATGTTTTTATCACTAAGTGTTTTATAATTTCTATATATCAGACCAAACTCAAAAACACTTTCCGGGTCATATTCACGTTTATATCCAAAATTAGTATTATGTAAATACAAACCAATAACAGAACTATCATTGTTGTTAGTATATAACAGCCTGACGGGATTAACTTCCAAAGAATTTGTTATGCCAGAAGAACTAAGGCTATCATACCAACTTCGCTCAAAATAGAGAAGGCTTTCGTATCCTGATGAATATTTAAATAATACTATAACCAGTCCTATAAGGGCTAATCTTTTCATATTATCTTTTCACTAAATTCTGATAGTGGCAGCCAGGTGTCGGACGATCAATTAATACAAAATCCAGAGCGGAATTATTTGTATCAAAACCCGGGCTGACTCTTTCCAATGATTTACCACTATAAGCTACCATACCAATACCCGCAAATCCCGCATCAAGGAATTTTTCAATTCTTTTTTTATAATCAGAATTATTGGAATATTCAACACAATCTATAACTGTAGATGGATCAATACCATCAAGATAATTGATATCAGTCCCATCGGCAATAAGAACCACATCATTGGTTAAGCTCAATAAAAAATCACGTTCATACCCCTCTTCTATATTATCAATGTTTGGGACATCTTCGTTATCCCAATCAGTAACATCTAAACTATTTCTAAATTCCCAATCTGCATTGGACAGATCTACGCTACTCTCAACATTTTTTGTATGATCATATGCATCATGTGCAAGTACAACAAAAGAGTGTGGTGGCACAGGGTATTGCCTTCCTGTTACCGATTCCCCAGGAAACCTGAAAATAAATTTTACACTATTTATATTTCCAACTCTACAGACTATCATACCATCCAGATATAATGTATCCTCTGAACTGTTATATAATTCTATGAACTGATCATAAAAATAAAAATTATCACTTTTCGCTCCTGAAACATAAATCTCATTTATTTTTAAACCAGCACCCTCATTTTCTTTTAATAATTCTAAAGTATCATTAATAAAGAAACTATCAGGTTCAACAATTTTACTTCCTATAACATGTATCTTAATTACCTCTCCAGGAGTAATATCAGAAACATAGTATATAGTATCGGAAACATTTATTATGTATCTGGAATAAATCAGGTCATAAAACTCGACATAACCATTCGTATCGGTAACCTTCCTAACGTCATCAATATTAAAATCAAGTGATTTCAGACGTATGTGGATATTTTTGGCCGGTTTCCCCAGATATGACACAAAGAATATCATATCAAGATTACCATCGTACAGGAGTGGTTCCTCTTTAGAACAATTATTAAACGTAAAAATACACAGACAAACTATAAGCAATATTTCTTTAACAACAATATAATCTGATATTTTTATTCTCCCCACCATCCCACGAATAAAATAATAAATTTATTTCGTACAGTAAACAAAAGATTTCAAACGATTTGCCATGACAATATTACATTATTACAATAATAAATGTAATTTTAAGCATTTACCACTGTTTGCTTAATTCTATTCCATAATAAATTGGAGGATTCATCTCTAACTGAACATTCTCATAACGATCATAGTAAACAGCTCTATCATCAAGAATATTATTGATGTAGATAGAAATTTCTGTGTTGTGACCAATTGACTTTGTCAAACGCAGACTGAAAATAAACTTCTGTGGATAACTTTTTAAATATCTTTCCCAGTATCTATAATCACTCATGCCCTGATATATAATCCTCCTCACACCATTGATTTCAACTAATGTGCTGTTGGATTGAAATACTTTTTTGTAATGATTCAATAAAATGTGCTGTAGATCTATAGAAACCCATAACCCCAATCTATCGCTCACAAATGATATACAATGGTCTAAAATAATCTTTTCCTGCCATTCATATGGTGGAACGTACCAGATTTGCTCCCAGGTTGTATCCGGAGCAGGGTCATAAATCTTACCATACTGACCTTTTTTCTGATACCTATAGGTAATATTCAAGTCATATTTGAAATTCTTGATTCTCCTCGTCCTCATGATAAGCTCAAGTCCACTCAGAACAAGCCAACCTCGATTCTCAAATCGTGAATAGGTTTTGCTTGTTATCTCTTCCGGATTACTTTCCCAGTTCCAAGGATATTCTATCAAAACAGGCACTCTGTCAATATCGAAAAGATATCCAGTGAGTGATAAACCAATATCTTTCCGAAACTGCCAATCGACAGAAATCTCGTATCTATCAGAACAATACGCTTTCAAATTTCTATTTCTCTGCGACCTCTTCTCCTCCACAATTGAATCCTGAACCATATATTTACAATAAGCAGGGCTCCGATTGACATAGGCAAGTGATACTGACTTTACACTGCGACCCGCTCCAATTCTCACTCTAACAGTCTTCCCTAACCAATAACCAATATTCAACCTTGGAGATAAATACTCCCCATGCCTGTCCCTAAAAAGCCCATCTTTTAAAGATATTCTCTCTGGATTAATTACATCATATCTAATACCAGCCATGGCTTCCAGTTTCTTTGATAACACATATGTGCTAATATTATCTTCATAAAAAAATGTTAACCTGTATATGGGATCCATATCATTAAAAGAATAGGACCTTTTAGGTGAATTGGCACCATAAAAATTAAAAACAGAATCAATAACCATTCCCGGACCAATATTTCTTCTGAAATCGAACTCAAATCCTTTCAAAAAGTTATGGTCGAAAACCACCCCTTTTCTCCTTATCCTCTCTTTTACCTTAATGAAATAATTCAGCTCTTTTCCTATTTCATTAAGCTTACCTATGTAGCCATTATATATTGTATCAGGTGTTACCAATTGCTCTGCCACCCACCTTTCCTGATAATACCACCTCCTATTTAAACCCATATTCATTATAGCTGAAAGAATTCGGTCATTTGAATATCTATAATCAAGAGAAAATGAACCGGAGGCAAGATATCCCCGATTAAAAGTCTTCATTCTGTATATGTCAGTAGGCTTTTGATTGTCCAATAGCCTGGTGTAAGTATAAGATAATCTGTAATCCAGTTTTTTATCTCTGGTACTTCCTGAGTAATTCCCGGAAAAATAAAATCTATGATATTCATCCCCTTTTTTTCTCAGGTCTCTCTCGCTGTATGCATAATTAAAGAACCAATTAAAAACAGAACTCTTAAATTTTAGTCCAGAAGTAAGACTGGCAGCTTTTGTATCAGGATTCAGCTTCACCTTTAACTTTGGTCTGACATAGTTATATTTTGTTATAACCTCAATAATCCCATTGGCAAAATTACCGTATTCTACCGATGGAATACCTGAAATCACCCTAACTTCTTTGATATTGTCAGCAGGAATCTCCCTCAAATCAATACCATAGATTCCTGTCTGCCCCTTTTGTTTGGCATTTCCATCATTAGAAACCTCTCTGCCATTAATTATTATTGATGTACCAAAAGACTCAATTGTACCGGGCATACCAACATTTGTTATCGATCTCACTCCCGCTCTTACATCTCGCGAAAGACCGAGACTTTTGGATTTTTCAAGACCAGGGACAAGATATAATATATCTCCAAGATTTGAAGCCTGCAGATGTTCTATATCTCCGGAGAATATTTTTCTTACAGTCGTTAAATCTCTATTTATTAACTCTCTCGAATCAACAATCACTTCGATACTGCCCAATAAAAAGCAATATTCTACAGTACATTCCCTATCGCCCTTTAATAATTTTATATTTACTCTATAATTCCCATCTTTAAAAATCTTATAATCAAATAGAATATTTTTATAATATCCTTCTTTTAAAACTTGAATATGATATCTACCGGGTTCTAAATCAGGAAAATTAAAATACCCTTCCTCATCGGTAATCGTGGAAGCAACTGCTCTGGCAGTATCAGTGTGGATAATTGTAATAACTGCCTCTTTTATAGGCACCTTATCTATATAATCAGTTACAGTACCCTCGATCGATGCAGAGTATAAAAAATAAACATAAAAAAATATTACAGCTATTACCTTTCCAATAACATACATCAATATCCCACATTCACAGATCATTAGATAGATTTTATTTATATGGACATTTATTTTAAATAAAATTTAACCAACTTTTAAACACTCCCTGTAATTAAATAAAGATATTAGAATAGCTTATCAAAAATTCACTAAATGCTATTATATATGATTTTTCGTATCATGTCAAGTAATAATCGGTATTATTTTTTGATTATCAAGCATTAACTATAAATAAATTGAAAAGCCAGTTTAAAAAATATTGTAAACATGTATTAATGATTACTATTCCAAGTCTTTTTAAGTTATGCGATTATTTATTTAGACTATATCAGGTTCTGGAATAAGGTCAATATCAAACTTTTCTTTTACCCTAAGCTGTATCTCTTTGCAAAATTCTAATAATTGAGCTGTTGTCGAACCAGAATAGGTAATAAGAGCAAGATTGTGAAAGGGAGAGATTCCTACATTTTTAAACTTAAGACCCCTTTCAAAGCCAGCTTTTTCTATAAGCCAAGCTGCAGGAATTCGATATTTTTCACCAGTATTAAAAAATACAATATCGGGATAAGCTTCTTTAAGTACATTTATTTTTTCAATATCTACCTCAGGATTTATAAAAAATGATCCCACAGTGCCGAAAGCATTACTCACAGCATCAAGGACCATTCCTTTACTTGCTCTAATCTCAAAAAGTGCATGTCTAATTGCCATAAGAGAATTTTTTTGCTCTTTGAACCTTTCTTCTATTACCTCACTAATCTGAACATTATCAAGCTCGGGCTTAACCCCAATCTTAAAACTGAGAATTACTCTTGTTATTATAAAATTTCCTTTTTTATTACTTTTAAAAATAGAATCCCTATATCCGAATTCACAATCCTCTTGAGAAAGTCTCACAACCTGGTTTCTTTCTATGTCTATAGACTCTAAATATAGTAAAACATCTGAGATAGACTGACCATAGGCGCTCACATTTTGCACAGGCGCAGCCCCAATAGTACCGGGAATCCATGACAACCTCTCCATCCCCGATAATTCATTGACAATCGACCATAGTACTACCTTGTCGAGCTCAATCCCGGCTCCAGCAGTTATGGTTACCTCATCGCCATTTTTATTTATATTAAAATCGGAAATACAATTTTTTATAACAACGCCTTTATATCCCTCATCCGGGAAAATTATATTGCTACCTCCTCCTATAACCTTATAAGGTAAATCCTTTTTATTCGCAAAGTTAATTGCTTCTACGATATCTGAATCAGAAAAAGCTTTTACAAAATACGCAATCCTACCACCAAGTTTAATTGTGGTCAATGAAGATGCATATACACTTGTCTCTATATTCAATTATTAATCCTTAAAAGATTTTTATCTTATAAACTACCTTTATCTATGGCATTTTTTATAGTTTCAACAATCTTTTCCATAGATACTCTTATTTGTTTTAGGGTATCCCTATCTCTTATTGTAACAGTTTGATCTTCAAGTGTCTGTGAATCAACTGTAATACAAAATGGTGTTCCTGCTTCATCCTGGCGTCTGTATCTCCTTCCAATTGAACCACTCTGGTCATAAAAAGCAGACATATGTTTTTTAACATCCTCGTAAATTTTTCTAGCAATATCAGGCATGCCATCTCGGTTAACAAGAGGGAATACAGCAACTTTTATAGGTGCAATCTTGGGGCTTAGTCTTAATACTACTCTATCATGTTCGGCGTCCTCCCAGTATGCATCAAGAATAGCAATCAGAAAGGTTCTATCCACGCCAGCTGAACTCTCCACAACAGCAGGTACGATGTGCTTTTTTATTTCGGTCTCATAATAGGCAAGCATCTTACCACTACATTTTATATGTTGATCAAGGTCATAGGTCTGTCTATCTGCAATACCCTCCAGCTCTGACCATCCAAAGGGGAATTTGTATTCTATATCTGTACATGCTCTCGCATAGTGAGCAAGCTCATCTTTTTCATGAGGTCTCAATCTCAAATTTTCAGCCCTTATGCCCATGTCTATATACCATTGTAATCTGTCGTCAATCCAGTATTCATGCCACTTCGCCGATTCCTCTAATTTGACAAAAAACTCAAGTTCCATCTGTTCAAACTCCCTGGACCTAAAGATAAAATTTCCGGTGGTTATCTCATTTCTGAAAGCCTTTCCGATTTGAGCAATACCAAAAGGTAGCTTCATTCTGGAAGTTGTCAACACATTATCAAAATTCACAAAGATTCCCTGGGCTGTCTCAGGCCTAAGATAGACAATAGATGCGGAATCCTCCGTTGGTCCAAAAAATGTCTTAAACATCAGGTTAAACAGCCTGGGTTTAGATAAATTTTCACTGCCACACTCAGGACAGGTGAGTTTTTCCAGATGAAGTGAACTCTTTGCACCGCACCAAGGACAGTCACCACCTTTATAATGTCCTGGCTCACCACTCAAATCCTGGACGCCGACCTTGTTCATATATTCATTCTCAGGAATAATTTTTTTATCCTTAATCTGAAAACCATATCTGCACTTTTTACATCGATAGTAAAAAATTGCACTGTCTTCTCTGAATCGAGCTTTGCAATTTTTACAATCAATCAAGGGATCATGAAAATGCTTTACGTGTCCACTTGCTTCCCATACCCTGGGATGCATAAATATTGCAGCATCCATTCCAACCACATCTTCTCTCGAAATTACAACTCTATGCCACCAGAAATCCTTAATATTTTTCTTTAATTCAACTCCCAAAGGTCCATAGTCCCAGCAACTGGAAAGACCACCGTAAATTTCACTCGACTGGAATACAAACCCCCTTCTTTTGCATAGTGAGACAACCTTTTCCATTAATCCTTTTTCGTTTTCTCCCACATTACCTCCAAACTTTCCTAAATATTATTTTCTTTGTATTTAGATTTGCATCTGGGGCACTCTAAATAATTACCCTGTCTATTATCCACCCTTCTAACCAGCACTCCATACCCACAATTCGAACAGGCTTGATCAACCGGTTCATACCAACTTGCAAATTTACAATCAGGATATTTTGAACATCCATAAAAAACTTTCCCCTTACCTGATCTTCTTAGAACTATTTCTCCATCACAACCCTCTTCGGGGCAACCAATACCAAGTGTATAGGGAAGAGTTGTCTTACATTGTGGATATCTGGAGCATGCCCAGAATCTGCCAAATTTCCCATCTTTTATCAACATATTCGAACCGCATTCCGGACACACTTTTTTCTCTGTCTCACCAAGAGAAGATAGGGATCTGGCATTTTTACATTTGGGATAATTCGAGCATGAAAGAAACTTACCTTTCCTGCTCCATTTTATTACCATAGGAGCACCACACAACTCACAGGTTTGATCAGTCTTTTCCTGCAGACCAATCTTAATTTTTCGCCTGTTTTCATTAAGCATATCAAGAGCTTTTTTAAATGGTACATAAAATTCACGAACAACTCTAACCCATTCTTTATTGCCAGACTCTATCTTATCAAGCTCCTTCTCCATTCTTGCAGTAAAATCAACATTAAAAATCTCCGGCATCCCGTTTACCAGAATCTGATTGACTACCTGCCCAAGCTCTGTCGGATAAAGTACTCCTCTCTTCTTCTCCACATATTTCCTTTGTAATATAGTAGATACTATAGTTGCATATGTACTCGGCCTTCCTATTCCCAATCTATCCATTTCCTTTATTAAAGTACCCTCTCGATATCTTGGAGGTGGTTCGGTAAATTTTTGAATCGGCTCGACTTTAATAAGCTCAGCAAGATCTCCTTTCGATACAACCAGCTGTGGTGAAACTTTTTCAGAACCACCTTCTTCACTGGATTCCCTATACACCCTAAGAAAGCCATCAAAAGTTAACCTCTGTGCCTGATATCTGAATAAATATTCTCCACCCGCTATATCAATTATTGTTCTCTCATATTGCGCCTGGCTCATCTGACATGCAATAAATCTTGACCATATAAGGGAATATAATTTATACTGATCATCTGTTAGGTAATCCCTAATTGAGTCGGGTGTTTTTGATACATCTGTTGGTCTTATTGCCTCATGAGCATCCTGAATAAGTGGATTTGCTTTTTTGAACTGCCTTGGATATTTAGGGAGATACTCACTCCCATATTTTTCTTTAATAAATTTTCTTACATTATGTATTGCTTCATTCGCTATACGCACTGAATCAGTGCGCATATATGTGATCAATCCAACAGGTACACCTTCAATATCAACTCCCTCATAAAGCTGTTGAGCTATATTCATTGTTTTGGAAGGAGAAAAATAAAATTTTCTTGCAGCTTCCTGCTGCAATGTGCTTGTAATAAAAGGTGCAGGTGGTGTATTTTTAATAGTTTTTATTTCAACATTGTCAATTGAAAAATTTCCTCCCTTTATCCTTTCAACATGCTGACTTGCAGTCTTCTCATCTTTTATATCAGGCTTTCTACCACCGATTTTAATACATTTTGAAGTGATGATCTGATCACCTTTTAGCTTAAAATCAGCTTCGATTTCCCAGTATTCTTCAGGGATAAAATTTTTTATCTCTTCTTCTCTTTCACAAATTAATCTAAGAGCCACAGATTGAACCCTACCCGCACTTAAACCCGCATAAATCGTCTTCCACAGAAAAGGACTAACCTGATAACCTACTATTCTGTCAAGTATTCTTCGAGCCTGCTGAGCATTGACAAGATTCAGATCAATGCTACGGGGACTTTTTAAGCCTTTTTTTATTCCTTCCTTAGTTATTTCGTTAAACAATACCCTCAAAATAGAGGTATTTGAATTATTCTTACTTATTTCGTTGGATATGTGCCAGGCTATGGCTTCCCCCTCCCTATCAGGATCAGTGGCAATGTAGACTGCATCAGATTCTTTTGCAGCCTCCTTTAATCTTTTTATTATTTTGCCTTTACCTTTTATTGTAACATACTTGGGTTTGAAATCTTCAGCAATATTTACCCCAAAGTCCTTTTCGGGTAAATCTTTAATATGACCAATAGATGCAAGGACATTAAAATCCTTTCCAAGATACCGTCTTATTGTTCTGGATTTCGATGGTGACTCCACAATCAATAACTTCTTAGCCATACATGCTCCACCAAAAGCGGTTAGGAATTTACAAATTGAGTTTATAAATACAAGTAATTTTTGTCAAATTTTAATTAAATATGGTCACACCACGATTAGATTGAGATGTTTTTTATGTTGAACTATGTAAAAAGTATCAAACAAATTACATCATTCACAAACTGCAATCGATAAAATTATGGATAGAATTTTCTCTTTTGGTGTATCGGATCTTGATGCAAGAACTATTGGAACCTTCGCACCCATTACAATTCCGCCAACATTGGCACCGACAAGCCATATCAATGTCTTTAATATAGCGTTACCTGTTGTCACATCAGGAACTATTAAAATATCAGTATCACCAGCAATACTGCTATATATTTTTTTCTTCCTTGCTGCCTCTTTGGAGAGGACCACATCCATTGCTATAGGTCCTTCCACAATCACATCACCAAAACATCCCTGCTTCGACATCTCTACAAGTTTCTGTGCATCAACTGTGTCCTGAATTTTTGGACTTACTCTCTCAATGGGTCCCAGAATACCAATATTTGGCCTATCAATTCCAATTCTTTTTGCAAAATCTATGGCATTCTTAATTATCTGAGCTTTCTTTTCTACATCAGGCCTGATATTTACTCCACCATCAGTTACAATTAAAAGTTTATTATAGCGAGGACATTCGATGACACCAATATGACTTAGAAGCTTTCCTTTTCTTAATCCTCTTTCTCTATATAACACAGATTTCATAAGATCAGGTGTTGCTATATTTCCCTTCATTAATATATCTGCCCTACCTGCATTTATTTCATCTACCGCTATATATCCACTTTGTACCAAATCTGTTGAATTAATAACTCTGCAGGATTTTAAATTAACACCATGACGACTTGCAACTTCTTCTATTCTTCCCTCATCACCTATTAATACTGCATTAACGATGCCTTCTTTTGTTAACCTTTCCACTGCTTTTATAATAGTGTCACACTCAGGAGCAACAACGGCAATAGTTTTCTTCCCTTTTTTTCTCGCTAACTCCCTAATTTGTTCAAATTTTTTTAACATAATAGATCCTCTTAGATATATTCCTTAGGCTCTTCAATACCGTCAAGCACTCTGAATACACTTTCCGCCAACGCCTTCATCTCGAACTCCCCGGGTAACAAAACTACTTCTGAGATAAAATCCACTCTTTCCTTTATCTTATTTATAATATATTCTGATTTTGCCATGCCACCTGTTATAATTATTGCGTCAATATTTCCTTTTAGCACAGTAGCCATAGCACCGATCTCTTTTGCAACCTGATATATCATTGCGTCCACAATTAATTTAGCATATTTATCACCACTAGATATTCTATTGAGAATCTCCTTAACATTACTCGTACCAAGATAGCCCTTCAATCCACTCTCTTTTGAAAATTTTTTTTCTAACGATTCTTTCGTGTATTCACCAGAAAATGCTAAATTCAGAATTCCGGCAGTTGGCAATGCACCAGCTCTCTCAGGAGAAAAAGGTCCCATACCAAGTAAAGCATCGTTACAATCAACAATCACACCACAGTCGACAGGCGCTATAGTTATACCACCACCCAGATGCGCCACAACAAATCGCACCTGGTTAACCGATTTCCCCATATTTTTTGCCACTTCTCTCGCACATGCCAGTACGTTGAGTACATGAGCTCTCCCCTTTCTCTCAATCTCTGGGACTCCAGAGATTTTAGCCTCCAGCAACATATTTTCAAACGTAACAGGATCAGCAATAAAAGCAGGGATATTATACTTTTTTGATAGTTCATCTGCTAAAATAGCCCCCATATTACTGGCGTGAAGGCCATAACGACAGGACTTCAGGTCATTAAGCATTTTATCATTTATTTTATATACACCACTTTTAACTGGTTTTAAAAGACCACCCCTGCCAGCAATACCAATAAGCCTGTAATTCCCTCCTAACCATTCCTTAAGTTTTTTATCAATAACATTCTTTCTATAAGGTATCTGATCCATAATATTATCGATTATCTTACCAATGGAATTCAGTGTATGGTCAACACATTCTTCCTTTTCAGAACCGTTTCTCGAAAATAAAGCTACTTTAGTTGAGGTGCTTCCTGGATTTACAACCAGTACAACCTCTTTCATTATCTACTCCTTTACAAAATTCTTTGTTAAAAATCTTACATAGGGTATATTACAAGTACAGTGCCATTTGAACTATCGAAATGATTTATTATTTGCATATATTAAACTTGAAAAAATTAATTCTCAAAATAGAAAAAATTTATAATTTTATTTTTAATTGTATAAAAAGGGTTGGTAATGAATAAACTATACTTTGTATCAGATGCCCATTTTTTAAATTTGCCTGATAAGAATAACTATAGCGAAAAAAAGTTTGAGGAGTTAATAAATGAAATAATAAAACAAAAAGGGGAGCTTATAGTAATTGGTGATATATTCGATTTCTGGATAGAATATAAATACTTTATGCCCAAATATTACTTCAACGTACTACACAGTTTGAAAAAAGCAGCCGAAAATGGAGTAAAAATTCACATAATATGTGGCAACCACGATTACTGGCATCTTGATTTTTTTAAGAGATTTGTAAACGCAGAGATATTCAGAAATGAAATGACAATATCTAATGAAGAAAATTTATTTTACATAACACATGGAGACGGCGTGTTAAAAAGCGATAGAGGATATAGAATCATTAAACCACTTATGAGGAACAGGATACTTATAAAACTATTAAAATGCATTCATCCAGATATAACAATGAAAGCTGTTAATCATATCTCTAACTATCCAAGAAATAATTATAAAAACCACATCCTGACTCACGAAATGAAGGCAGAATTAATAGAATGGGCGAAGGAAATTGCTAAAGAAGGATACAAATATATTGTAATTGGTCATTATCATACACCCTTTATTAAAGAGATAGAAAAAGATAAATTCTTAATTTGTATAGGAGATTGGCTAAAGCATTTTACCTTTGGTTACTATGATGACAAAAACTTTTCACTATGCTACTGGGATAAAAAAAACCATAATTTTTCCTTGACAAAATAGAGGGAATAATCTATTTTCAATAAGGTAAAAAAATGGCAGAGTTGAATATGATTAGAAAATACTTTTATTCGATTTTAATAATAACATCATCTATTATTCTTTTTAATTGTGCATCTCAGACAAAAACAATCAATGAAAAATATATTGAGGAGCTTCGAGTAAAATATAATAAAGGAAAAATAGAAACTATAAGAGAATTAATATCTATTTTTAAAAATAAAACCCTGCCTTATGAGGTTAGATTGAAAGCCCTTAAGGTACTATCTGAGACAGGTCATCCCGATGCAGAAGAGGCAATAAAGAACTTTATTGCCAGATCCAGCGATATTGATTACAGGCTTTTTAACAATGCCATTGAAATAATAGCTAAAGATGCCTCAACAGAAAATATAGAAACCATATTAAATGGAATAAACTCCGCTAATGAAAAATATATTCAATCCAGAACATCTACTTTAAATAAACTTTCGACAATACCACCAGAAATAAATATAGAGATAATTTTAAAACTATATGAAGTTGAAAAGGAAAATTACTTGAAAATGCAACAATCATTATCCACTTTATTGGGCAGGATTGATGATAAAAAAGTTATACCAATACTTATTGACATCGCGAAAGACCCTGAACTTGATTTTTCCACTAGATCCCTTGCAATTGAAATTTTAAGCAAAAAGAATCATCCGGAGGTAACAAGAGCATTCATAGATATGCTTCATAATCCAGAAACCCAATTAAAATTTAGAGATTTCGCTTTGACTACTCTGGAAGAGATACCATCATATCAGATGATATATGCACTGGCTGATCTTTACAGGAATGAAAAAAGCAAATACCTTCTTCTTCTTGAGAAATTAACAGAAAGCACAAAAGATGTAACAGATACCACAATTGTACCGGTATTAAAAGACATAGCAATCAGTGAAATATACCCTTACAAGGTGAGAGAAAATGCCATCAATTCATTAACAAAATTCAGAGACAAATATATCTGCCTTGAGCTGATAAAACTTTTAGAAGAACCAAAAAATTATATTCTATACAAACCGATCTATAAAATGGCAAAAGAAATTGGTGATAAAGAATTGTTAGATAAACTGAGAGAGACAGAGCTAAAAACTCAAAAAGCAATATATCAGGGTAAGAAATGATAAGAAAATTATTCTTCATTATAATACTTTCTCTACTGATATCAGTTGTATATTCTCAGCAAAAAAAGGATGCTTCTGAGAAACAATTCTTTGAAATTAAGAAATCTATCGAGGAATTAAAAAAAGAGATGGAGCTACTAAGAGAAAAAGTGTACGAAATTGAAATAGAAGCTTCTGATTCCAGATTAAAAGAAAAAGTGAAAAATATCCTTAATCTTCCTGAAATAACTAATACAATCATTCTTAAGAACGGAAGTATTATCAAAGGTAAATTAGTAAAAGAAGATATCGATAAGGTCATAATACAGACAAATATGGGCTATCTAACTTTGTATAAGAGGGATATCGAGCAGATAACAAGTGCAGATTATAAAGAAGCAAAGCTCATATTTTCAGGTCCTGTGGAGGAGCTTGTATATAAAAATAGAATTGAATACAATGGAAAGATAAAAAATATTGGTTTGAGAAGAGCTGATTTCCCCCGAGTTATTATAGAGGCGTATGATGAAAAAGCAAATTTAATTGATGCAGATACTACATACCTCGAGGGAAGACCATTTATATATAAAACTGGAGTACAAACAGACTGCACAATATATCCAGAAGAGGAATTACCATTTAAATGTATTATTTACACTCCCGAGGGCAGGAAATACAGCCACTATATAAAAAAAGTTGAGTGGGAAGAATTCGAATAAATAGAACACAAAGTAACCCAGGATGAAATTTATTGCCGACAATATGCTCGGTAAATTGGCAAAATATTTAAGAGCACTGGGATACAATTGCATATACCCTCCACCTGAAAATATTGATAAAATAATAGAATACATAAAGAAGGAAGACCGAATATTCATTACAAGAAGCAAAAAATATACAGGTCAAATAGAAAAATCAAACATTGTGATACTATACTCGGATAAAATAGATAAGCAGATTTTGGAGTTACGTGAAAAAGTAAAAATAAGTTATGATCCGGAGAAGCTATTTTCCCGATGTCTTATTTGTAACATTGAGATTTTTCCTGTAGAAAAATTAGATGAGAAAAAAAATATTCCTCGAAGAGTCTTTGAGTATTTCAAAGAGTTTTATAAATGTCCTCAATGTAATAGAATTTACTGGATGGGTGGACATACAAAAAGAATGACAGAAAAAATTGAAAAGATTTTTAAAACTTTAAAATAATAGATAAATATTTCCATATAACCCGAAGAATTGTTAAACTATAATTGAAATGAGATTTAAGTTACTTTTAAAGCCAAAAGAAAATAAAATAATCATCCCGTTTAATCACAACAGGTATATAATAGCGTATTTATACGGTATTTTTAAAATGTTACAGAAAGAAATAAAACAGAAAAATGAAACTGGATTACTGCCAGTTATTATGAAAAACCTTAAATACTTCACCTTTTCAAGAATCATGATCCCATTGAGAAAAAGAATAGGCTCAGGATTTTTGATGAAATGTAACAAAGTTCATTTTTTTACATCCCTAATGATACCTGAAAACTTTGTTGAAAGGATATTAAATTTTTTCAAGTCATCCATTTTTTATCTCGGGCATCCATCGCGGTCATTTATTGTGGATGAAATAAACGTAATTAATGAACCAAATTTTGAAAATTTCATGAAATTCAGGACATTGTCACCCATTAAAGTCTCTGAGAAAATTAGAAAATCATGGGGTGTAAAATACCTCTTACCTGGAGACAACAGCTTGAAGAAAAGAATTAGGGAAAACATAGTTGCAAGGTACAAAAAAATATTTGGACATGAACCAGAAGATAAAACCTTTGAATTTGATATTGATAAAGAATATTTAGAATCAATTGGTGGAGTAGAAAAGATAACAAGACTAATAACAATAAAAAACTGGCGTAATAAAGAATTAAAGATAAAAGCATTCGATGCACATTTTACGCTACGAGGCAACCCTGAGTTAATTAAACTTGCATATATAACAGGAATTGGTGAAAGTAATCATCTCGGCTTTGGAATGATCCAGCAGATATAATCAGGTATCCCAACATACTTTTCTTGAAAAACAAATTTTTCGGAATTATATTCAGTGAATATGAAGATACTGGTAATTCACGGACCAAACACTCCACTTATTGGCAAAATAACCGCAGGAACAGACAAAAGGCTAACACTAGATAAGATAGACAAGTCGCTTCGTTCTAGGTCTAAGGAACTTGAATTAGAAATAAAAATATTACAATATTATAATGAATCCAAAATTGTAAAGATTATTAGCCAAAATAGAAACTCCGTCAATGGTATTTTAATCAATCCTACATCGCTATCCCTCACGTGCTATTCAATAAGGGAAATTATTTCGATTACAAAAATCCCAACCGTTGAAGTAATTTTGAAAGAGTTCCCTTTCTCTAACGAATACTATAAAAAATCTGTTCTAAAAGAAGTTGTATCGGACAGAATTTACGACTCTGGAATATATGCTTATATAAAAGGGTTAAATTCAATTTATAAAATTATTATTTCAAAAAAATAGTGAGGGAAAAAATGAAGAAAGTTTTATTATGTGGTTTAATATTAACTCGGTTGTTATTTTCATATACTGGTGAGGTTGAAGAAAGTATAAAAACACCAGGAAATTCTCCAACAGGACTCGCCTATGATGGAAAAAATCTATGGCTCGCTGATAGAGGTTTGAATAAAATATTTTGTATTAATACCATAACAGGTAAAGTTATCAAAGAAATCCCATCCCCGTCCTATTGGCCTATGGGTCTTGCATGGGATGGGAAATATCTTTGGAATGCAGACTGGAAAACTGGGAAAATATACATGATAGATACAAAGAGTGGTATAGTCAAAAGGGCAATCGATACTCCAACACCAAGCCCACGCGGTCTGGCATGGGACGGTAAATACCTATGGCTTGCAGACAACGCAGAAGATAAGATAATTAAAATAAGTCCATCTGATGGTACCACAATTGTCGAATTTGATGCACCCGCAAGTGACCCAAGAGGACTTACATACGATGGGAAATACCTCTGGATCGCGGATAGAATTCAGGACGAGATTTACATGATGAGTCCAGATAATGGTGAAGTTTTAATTGTCTTTGATGCTCCTGGACCATTCGCAAGAGGTCTTGCATTTGATGGTAATTCCATATGGGTAGCTGACTACCAGAACGACTATATATACAAATTAAAAATAAGAGACGGTATAAAGTTCATTAGAGAGGACCAGAGAGAATCCATAGTTACTTTTACGCACTTAATAAGAAATTTTGGTCCTGGAAGAATCCTGAAAGCTGAGGTACATATCGCCCTCCCAAAAGATAGGGATAATCAGGAATTGGTAAGCGAAAATGAATACATAACAGAGCCAAAGGACTTCGTTACTGATCAATGGGGACAAAAAACCGCATACTATTTATATACAAACATAAATCCAAATGAAGTAGTAAAATCAATTATAAAATACCATGTTAAGGTATATGCGGTAAGATATTTCATATATCCTGATGAAGTTGGTACATTAAAAGATATTCCAAAAGAAATAAAAAAGAAATATACGGTAGACAATGACAAATATCAGATAAATCATCCTGTTATAAAAAAAGCATTAAATAAAGCTGTTGGCGATGAGCAAAACGTTTACTGGATAATAAGAAAAATATACAGGTATGTACTGGATCACATGTATTATGAACTTTCTGGAGGATGGAATACTGCCCCTACTGTCCTTAGTAGGGGAAATGGTTCATGTAGTGAATACAGTTTTGTATTCATTTCACTTTGTCGCTCTGCTGGTGTACCCGCAAGATATGTCGGTTCTGTCGTGGTAAGGGGAGATGATGCAAGCATGGATGATGTATTCCATAGATGGGTTGAAGTATATATGCCTGGCTATGGATGGATCCCGATAGACCCATCTGGTGGAGACAAACCATCGCCAAGAGAGCAGGCGCTCGGTTTCGGGTATCTTCAAAATAGATTCCTTATAACAACAGAAAGTGGAGGAAACTCTACCACTCTAAGCTGGTATTATAATTCCAACGAGTTTATCGAAACCGAACCAAATACTCATTACGAGGTCGAAACAATTGCCGAATGGGAGCCTGTCTTTAAGTAGAGAGAATATCAGATAAAATTTTATTAAATACCTTTATATCGAGGGGTTTTGCAAGCCCATAATCAAATCCGTAATGTTCAGGATAAGCAATAACTGGATCGTCTGAATATCCCGAAATTGCAATCGACCTTACATTTTTGTCAATATTCTTAATAATTTTCAAAACTTCCTTGCCACCCAATCCACCAGGGATAACCAGATCCAGAATTACAACATCAAAGGGCTTACCTTTTTCCCTAGCGTCCTTAAATTTTTCAATTGTTTCATCACCGTCACTTGCTGTTTCTACCTCAAGACCAAATATTTCCAGAATATCCCTTAAAAAATTCCTGACCTCATCCTGGTCATCCATAACCAGAACTTTTCCGCTTAAATTTTCAATAGATTGCTCCTTTTTATCTTTTCTCTCTTTTGCTTCTTCTGTTATAGGAAGGTAAACACGAAATTCTGTCCCCTTACCCACCCAAGACTCAACTGTAATTGTACCACCGTGCTTCTTTATAATAGCCCAGGACGTAGCAAGACCAAGACCACTACCCTTTTCCTTAGTTGTGTAAAATGGTTCAAATATTCTATCAATCACACTTTCTGGAATACCTATACCTTCATCCCTAAAACAAATTTTAATATAATCACCGTATTCCAAGTTTCTTATTTCATTATCCTTATTAACATTTTCAACTGTCACATCTATATATAAATTCCCTCCAAGCGGCATAGATTCTTTTGCATTTGTTGTTATATTCATAATTACCTGGCTAATCTGATCAGTATCAATTTTGACATTCGGCAAATTTTCTGGTATATTTATAACTGGTTTTACCTTTGTACCAGCAAGACAGAAGGTTACGTTATCCTTTATTATATCTCCAATTGATTCAACCCTGAGAACAGGAGCCCCTCCTTTTGAAAATATCAGCAACTGTCTCGTGAGACTACTTGCCCTTTCTATTGCTGCCTCCGCTTTATTTAAGTAGCTATAGCCTGATTGATTCTTACTCAAATTCATCTTAGCTAATGTTACATTTCCCAAAATAGCCGAAAGGATATTGTTAAAATCATGTGCTATTCCACCTGCCAGTAACCCAATAGATTCCATTCGCTCAGAGGTTATTCTCTCGGACAAGAGTTTATTAAATTCTGTCATATCACGGATTATAATTAAGAAAGCTGGCTTCCCATTCCAGTTGAATCTCGATACTGTAATGTCAAGATATAGAAATCTTTTATCTTTTGAATATGCTCTCAATTCCAATTTTATCGGAAAATTTACCAATCCTTTACTTATCCTATCCTGAAGCTCCGATAACTTTCTGAATTCCTCTTTTGGTAACATATTCCCGTAATTTATAGTATTTCCAAGAAGCTCATCTATTGAATAGTTCGAAATATTCTCTACTGCTTTGTTTACAAGAACACACCTATCATTTTGCCAGACTATTATCCCATCATAGGAATTTTCTACTATGTTTCTAAAATTCTCTTCACTTCTTTTTAGCTCGGCTATCATATTTTGAGTCTCAGTTACATCACGGGCGACTACAACCGATCCTAAATATTTACCATTTACTATCATTGGTGACATCTTCGCAGAGAACCAACGTTTTCCCTCAGGAACCTCAAGTTCAAAATTAAAAGACTCAACCTCACCCACCCTGTTCTTCTTAATAGCTACATCAATTTTTTCAACCAGGCTGTGAGGTAATATCTCACTATAATTCTGACCAATAATGCTCCCAATATGATAAAGAAGATTCTTATCTCCAACATGTGCAAATGAAAACTTTCCGTCCTTATCTATAGCAAACACAAGGTCTACTATGGATGAGAGGATACTCTTTAGCTGAGCTTCCGATTCCACAAGTCTCTGTTCAATTTTCTTTCTCTCTGTAATATCTAATAATATTCCCAGTGATTTCACAACTTCACCTGTTTTTTCATCTTTTATAGGAATTGATGAATCATGTATCCATCTTCTCTTTCCCACATCATCGATAATTTCATAATCAACTTTAAATCTATCGACTTCTCCGGATTCAAATGCGTCTATTAGTCTTCGATAATCTGATGGGAGATTTTCATCCATAACCCTTACGCTCGAAACTCTTTTTCCAAATTCGTCAGCCTTCATTTCCTTTAATTCAAACCCAAGTATTTTTTTGTAATTCTCACCGAAAAATTCATATGTCTTACTAGGGTACTTCAAAAGATAAGGGATTGCACCAACATTCATAATAGCCTTTCTGTAAATATCATGAATCCACTTTATCTGATTCTCATACTCTTTGAGAGTAGTAATATCAGTTATAACACACCTTATCCCTACTACTGTATCATCTCTTTTAATTGATGTGGCGTATATTAGTGCTGGAAAAACTGAACCATCTTTTCTTTTTAATACATACTCAAAACTACATACTTTGCCACCTCTTAATACCTTTTTATAATCTCTCTTTACAACATCAGCATCAGGCTCACTAACAAATTCAAATACATTCAATCCCTTCTTCAAATCATCCAAATCATACCCAAACATCACAGTTGATATTTTATTTACAAATGTAATTCTGCCGTTCTTATCCGTTTCAACGACCACTACGGGAAGTAAATCAACCATTTCTTTAAATCTTCTTTCTGCAAATAGTATTCCTGAAATATCAATTCCCGAAGAAATAATAAACTCAAAATTTCCTTTCTCATCAGTCAAAACACTATTATTCCATAAAATTTCCTTTTTTGTACCTTTCCTGGTAATAATTGGACTAACATAGGTTTTGCTTAATAATTCTTCTCTTATTACTTTAAATACTTTCTCGATCTCCTCTCTATGATCTTCTGGAATAGCTATATCAAACCAGTTTTTACCCTTAATCTGCTCCTTCTTATAACCCAGAATCTTACACCCATTCACATTAATATCATATATGTTTGCATCTTTATCTAATATTAGCATGATACACCCTGCAGTCTCAAAAAATGCCCTGGCTTTCTCCATCTCCTGCTTCAATCTTTCTTCGTATTTCTTTCTCTCCGTAACATCTCTTGCCACTCCCTGAACCACGTTAATACTACCATCCTTATCAAAAATTGGGAAATTTACATGCTCCATCCAACGTATACTTCCTTTTCTATCAACCCATCTGGCCTGATATTTTTGCGATGACTTGGACTTTTCTTCGTGTATTTTTACAAGAATTCCTAAATCATCCTTATAAATAATTCTTTCCCAGACATCTGGATTATCATAAAATTCCTTCAGAGGAATACCGGAAATATCTTCAGCAGCTTTATTAATAAATAAAACTTTTGGTTGTGGTTTTACCTGGTATATATAAAATACATCCCTCGATGTTCTGGCAAAATCTTCAAATCGCTTATTTGTCTCTGCCAATTCCAGATGGTAAAGATCTCTCTCAATGGCAAGACCTATTATTTCAGCAAAAGAACTCAACAGATTCACCTCTTCTTCTGACCAGACTATTTCCTTTCTTTCACATTGATCAAAACCAAAAAATCCCCAAAGCTCCCCTCTAACAAATATTGGAACATTACATAATGATTTTACATTATGAGATTCAAATACTCTCCTTTCAGCCTCAGGGAAATCCTCCACAAATCCATATACAGTTTTACCTCTTTTAAATTTTTCTATCTCATCCATGAAACCATATTTTTCCATATCGAAATCCAGCAACTCGGGATAATCTTTTTGCAAAGTTATCCCTTTCTTCGCCCATTCATGAATTACACGTGTAAATAATCTGCCCTGTTTATAAAAAAACTGATAAATATATACTCTGCTAACATCTAGTGCTTCCTCAATCATTTTCAAAATATCAAGTATGTTTTCATCCCAACTGCGGGACTTTAGAAATACTCCCGAAGCGTCTGATATCAATCTTAATATTTTATTAATCCTTTTAATTTTTGCCTCAGCATTTTTTCTTTCAGTAATGTCATATAAAATTCCTCTTGAAGCTACTAGGTTGCCATCTTGCATTTCGGGTTTTACGGAAACTCTAGTCCACCTTATTTCCCCTTTTTTATTTTTCATTCTACATTCTACTTCACCAGGCAAACCCATCAAGACTTTACTCCTGAATTCTTTAATAACATTTTCCACGTCCTCCGGTTCTATGAATTCTACAAAATTTCTTCCAACAATTTCTCCAGGCCTAAATCCTGATATAGCTTCGATATTCGGACTTATATAGCTTATTTTCCCTCCCGGCTCTATTGAAAACACTATATCATTAATATCCTCGACAAGTTTTCTATATCTCTTTTCTCTCTCTTTTAACTCTCTTTCGAGTCGATATTTATGTAATCCCATTTCCATTATACTCAACAGTTCAACTTCTCTGAAAGGTTTCAATACAAACCCGACGGGATTTGATCTCTTTGCCCTCTCTATTGTCTCTTTATCACAATAACCGGTGATATAAATTATCGGTATATCAAAATTCTGCCTTATCTTATCCGCTATTTCAACACCGTCAAACTTCTCTTTGATGTGAATATCCAGTAGCGCAATATCTGGCCTATTTATTTTCGCTATTTCCATTGCACTCTTATAACTGGATGCTATACCCAGCACTCTATATCCAGCCTCTTTTAATATACGACTGATATCCTCAGCCGTTATTAAATCATCTTCGACAATTAAAGCTTTTAGACTCTTTGACATTTTTCTCTCACATAATTCTCAATTCTAATTAAAACCTAATAACTTACATAAATATTAATCAATTTTTGGAATCCTTATAGTGTAGGTCAAACCCTTACCACCTTTTACCTTCATAGTACCATTTAACCTATCATTAACAAACATATTAATCAATTTCATTCCCATTCCTGACTTACTTTTAAGCTTTTTTACATCATCAATACCAACTCCACTATCAGCAATTTCCATAACATAATCACCTTTCCCCCTTCTCTTTCTCAAAGATATCTTTATTTTTTTCTCTCCATCAAATCCAGGAGGAAAAGCATATTTGAAAATATTGGATATCAACTCATTCACCACCATTGCAATAGCAAGCGCTCTTCCAGTGGAAAACTCTATTTTATCCACTCTAACTTCAATTTCCACATCACCAGCTTTAAGAGAATATGCTCTATAAATCATGTTTATCAAATCATTTATCAGTATATCCATACGTAATAAACTTTTTTCCCCCTTTACACTCAACTTTTCATGCACTATCAGCATCGGATATATTCTATTTTGTATATCATTAAGTATCTCTTTTGTCCGAGCAGATTTAACATTTCTCTTATAAATGTTTATTAGACTGAAAATAAATTGCATGTTATTTTTCACTCGATGGTTTAGCTCTCTTAGCAAGGCTTCTTTATCATTTAATAATTTCCGGTATTCTTCCCTTATTCTAATATTATCTGAATCATCGAATACAAATCCATACAACTCCTGTCTATTGGCAACTTTCTTCACCTTAAAATCGGCTAATAACATTTTACCATCACATTCAACATTATCAAAAAATTTCTTGTATATACATAGAGTGTTATAAATTTTCCCCAGTTTTTCATTTTTTTGGGCGAGCTCTTTTAATGATTCATTAAGATATTTCTTTGTATTTATACCTATTTGATTAAAAATGTTACCCTTTAAAAATTTTATAAAACACTGTGAGTTAACATGGATAAAACCAACAGGGAATAGTTTCAGTAAATCATTAAATAACATCTGTTTATAATACGACAAATTATCATAAATTGAACCATCAATTATTTTCTTAATAGACTCTTTTAACTCTTCCATACCAGATTCACTCTTTACTATATAGTCTATAGCACCTCTTTTAAGGTATCCTAAAGCATTTTCCAGGCGGTTATCATTTGTAAAAATTATTATAGGAATATCGGAAAAAAACTCGACAAGTTTTCCAAAGCTCAACCACTCCACATTTTTATCAAAAATTATTAAATCCACATAACTTTTATTCCTTGACAGCTCATCGTAATTTGATAAAAATACGAGCTCAACAAAGTCATAGTCATTCAATATTTGATCCTTAAGCTTCATATAAAGGTCTTTCTCACAATCAATAAATAAAATTTTAAACATGTATCGCTCCACAGCTTTTTTAATTCCCCAGAGGCAATTCAATCCAAAACTTTGAACCTTTACCAACTTTCGATGTAAAATCTATCCTACCTTTCAATCTGCTTACACCATTTAAAACCAGAGTAAGACCTAAACCAAAACCGGGATAATCATCCTGACCGTGCAATCTTTCAAATGGTTTAAAGATTTTTGCTAAATTTCTTTTACTAATTCCTATTCCATTATCTTCAACAAAAATTCTTATACTTGTCTTATCTTTCTCTGTATAAATTTTTACAAACGATTGCCCCCTTCTCTTCCTGAATTTTATTGCATTTGATATCAAATTTATAAGAATATGTCTTAAAATGATTTTATCTGTATTTATTACATGATTTAGATTCTCAGTTATGATTTTTATATTAAAGCTTCTTATTTCCATTTCGTAAAGAGACAAAACCTCTTTAATCATACTCCTTAGATTTACCTTTTCAAATAGTATCTCCTTTTCCGTAATCTCACCCAACTTCTCCAAATCATCTATAATGGTTTCCATATTTTCAATTGATTTAGATATTCTCTCAAGATAAAAAGAAATATTATAATCCAGAACATTTGAACAACCTTCCTCAATGAATTCAACATAATTTTTTATAGCCCTAATCGGGGCTCTAAGGTCATGGGCAATTGCATAATTAAACGTCTTTAATTGTTCATTCAATTGACTCAATCTCTCATTAGTCCGCCTTATCTTATCATTTGATTCATTCAAATCATCTATAAGATTAATTAATGCCTTATTAAGCCTTTCTAAATCAAGAAATTTTTTAGTTAAAGCTCTTTTTCTTTTTATAATTTCAGCTTTATATTTTCTTCTGTATTCCAGTAATCTTTTATTAATCTTTCTTTCTTTTGTCAAATCCAGATATATTGAAAGGACAGCTATTCCATCATCAATGCGAATTTTACTTTTACAAATTTTGAAGTACCTCCGCCTACCATTTACATCTACAATTTCCATCTTTTTGGTTAAATGATTATTGTTTGTCATTTCTATTTCAAGTTGATTATTCAAATCATGCAGATATTCAACTGAACCCCGAGGAAATAATCCCTGGTTGTGTTCATCCAACCCAAAAAGTCTTTTATATTTTCTATTAACGTATACTAATTTATTTTTATTGATTCTAAAAGATACGGGAAAGGGAAATAAATCGAAGATTTTTAAAAAGACTTCCATCAGTCAACTATTGGCTTTAATCCACTATCTTCCAATTGCTTTTTTAATTCTTTAATTTTCTCTTTAAGTTCTACCATCTTTAACTCTCTGTCAGCAAGGGAATTAACAATTTTTTGCAACTCTTTTGTCCTTTCTTCTACCTTTTGCTCAAGCATCATTTTAGATTTTTCCACCTCCTCTTTCATCTCAAAATAGACAAGAGCTATAGCGATTTGCGAAGATATTTCCTCACAAAATTTCACATCCTCATCTGAAAGTTTTCTTATTGACCTCCCTCCGACACCAAATACTCCAATCACGTCGTTCTTATATCTCAAAGGAAAATCTATAAAGGCTCTTAATCCATGACTTGACATCTCCTTGATATGATCTGGAATAAATTCGTCTTTTTCAAGATCGCTTACGACATATTTATTTACCTGTTTATACCGTTCTAACATTTCATTCCCGCCCTTAGGAAAAGTAAATTCCACCCCCTTTTTATACTTCAAAAACCTGCCAAGCTGAACATTAACAATCCTGACTTTTCTTTGTTCTGGATAAATTCTAATTACCGCCGTGGCATCAACTTTTATCCTTTTTCTCACCTCTTTTAATATGTATTTAAGAACCTCATCCAGATTTTTTGATTCTATAATCTTCAAATCAATGGCTCTTAGTATTTCTAGTCGTTCAGCATAGTTTTTCAATTTTTCTTCTGTAATTTTTCTAACATTTATCTCTCTTTCGAGCTCATCCAGAGAAGTGATTTTCTTTAAAGCAATTGATACCGTCTCAGATATTGATTTAAGCACATTCATCTCAAAGTCTGAGATGTTGGGATTTTCTTTAAATACCAACAATATTGAACCCAATACATCCTCACCAGCGATCAAGGGAACAATAATAGCATAATTCAATCCATTCTTTTTTAAAACTTTTCTCTTAGGCTCAAATATCCTATTATCATTTGCCATGTCATCACAAATTATCAGCTTCTTTTCTCTAATAGCAAAACCATTTAGTGACTCGTCTACTGGCATATTATGGCATACCTTATCAAATTCATCGCCAAAACCCTTAGCACTCAGAAGAACTAGCGTATTCTCTTCTTTGTTATAACTAAAGATACTTGTTCTTGCATATTGTAAAAAACCGGATAATACATCAATTGTCTTGTCTGCCAACTCTTTAACATTATCTGTTTTGTTAGATATCTCGGAAATTTTATATAGAATATCAAGGTGATAATACTTTCTCTCCAGATCTTCCTTATATGCAATTAATTCATTTTTTGCCCTGACCTCTTCGGTCCTATCAATTATAGTCCCTACGACGGCGTTTCTATTATTGTATTCTATCATTGAATTAAATACTTCCACATAAATATCATGACCATATTTTGTTGGTAACCTAAATGTGTAATTTAATGAATAACCTGACGTATATATGCTCTTTCTAATATTCTGTTCAACAAAATCTAACGAATCAGGGTGAACCAACTCACGGTAATCTTTTCCAATTACCTCATTCATATCATAACCTGTCATCTGTAAAAAGCAGGGATTAACATATATAAACTTATCATCCTGGATTATATAAATCCCAACAATCGATTTTTCCGACAACATTCTGAATTTTTCTTCACTTTCTTTTATTTTTTTCAAATATGCTTTTTTATCGCTTATATCCCTAATTATAGCAAGTATATAAAAATCACCATCGATATCGATTCTGGAAAGGCTTATCTCTGCATCAAATAGTTCAGCGCTTTTTCTTTTATGCACCCATTCAAAAAATTGTGGAGTCCCATTCATGGCACTATTGATAAAATTCATACCCTTAACTCTTGAGGACATTCCATCGGGTTGAAGCTCTGGAGAAAAATCAAAAGGAGTTTTTCCAACAAGTCCTTTGTAATCACATCCAAATATTTCCAGAGATTTCCTATTACAATCAATAATAACTTCCCCTTTCATTAAAAATATTCCATCATTGGCATTTTCAAAAAGAGCGTGATATTTTCTTTCACTTTCCCTGATCTTACGTTCTGCCTCTTTCCTTTCAGTTATATCCTGAAATACCAACACTACACCATACAGATTCCCCTTGCTATCTTTAATAGGAGCACCACTATCGGCAATTGGTACGTATTTTCCATCCCTTGTTTTTAAAATTGTATGATTAGCAAGACCAACAACTATACCCTGCCCCAGAACCTTACTAACAGGGTCTTCTGCTTTTTTACCTGTAAATTCATTATATATATCAAACACTTTATTAACATCCTCATCAATTACCTCAGACAGAGTCCAGCCCGTAATCTTCTCTGCCACCGGATTCATGAAGTTAATCTTACCTTCCGCATCCGTTGTAATGACAGCATCACCTATGGATTTTAACGTGGTAAATAGCTTTGACTCACTTTCTTTAATTTTTTGTTCAATATTATATTTATAAAAGGCTGTCTCAATTGTACTTCTAAGTATTCTTTCATCATAGGGTTTAACTATATATCCGTAAGGTTCCGTTAATTTAGCCCGCGAAAGAGTCTTATCGTCAACATACGCAGTTAGATATATAATAGGGACTTCTTTTATTGAACGTAGTTTGTGTGCTGTCTCAATACCATCAAGTTTTCCACTCAACATTATATCCATTAAAATCAAGTCAGGATTTTTCTTCTCAATATCAGCCAACAATTTGCTTCCATTGGTATAAATAGCTACAACTTTATATCCCAGAGACTCAAGGATATACTTTATATCTTCTGCAACAAGTCTTTCATCTTCTACAATCACAATTCTTTTTCCCTTACCATCTGAAACCATAAAAATCCCCTTTAATTGACAATATTGCTTTTATATTTATTTAAGCCTTTCATCAATTTCAATATAAATTTTCTAAATGAATTTGTCAATCCTTCCTTTATAATTTGAAATTACCTATGCTTTTAATAAATTAATCAAGATGAGTTTCTTTGAAAAATATAAAATAACAAACTAAATTATATACAACTTAAAATGAAATTATTTAAGATTAATATTGCCTTTACTATAATTATTTTATTTACAAATTTATCATATGCATCACAAAATGAATATGAAACAGCTCTTGTTTTAAGCGGGGGAGGGGCAAGGGGCTTTGCACATATTGGTGTTATAAAAGCGCTTGAGGAAATAGGCTTTTACCCAGACGTCGTTATTGGGACAAGCATGGGTGCAATAATTGGTGCACTTTACTGCTGTGGGATGACAGCCACCGAGATTGAAGAGTACATTAAATCAATAAACTGGACACAGATTTTATCCGGACCTAAACTCAGGGATATAAAGCTTGCAACACAGAAAATGTTTGAGCTCCCTGGCATCTTTAACATCAGATTTGATGAGAACTTTAATCTAGTGTATCCAAGAAACATCTTATCAATGCAGGGATTACAAGATGTACTTTTCCAGAAAATTGCCGAACATGAATTCCTTTGCAATGGGGATTTTGACAAATTGCCAATTCCTTTTCGAGTAGTTGCAACAAACATAAAAAATGGAAAGACAGTTGTAATAAAAAATGGAAGTCTTTCAAAGGCAGTTGCAGCAAGCTCATCCTTCCCACTGGTTTTTGCCCCAGTAAAATATGGAGATTATCTACTTGTGGATGGAGGTCTTACCAATAACGTTCCTTGCGATGTTGCTGACTCTCTTGGAGCTAATTTTATAATAGCAGTTGATATAACAAGTAAAATTACAACAATAAAGGGTAGCGATATTGACCTATTTACATACATGGGGCAGACAATCAATACCCTTTCTTACTATGCAGATACAAAGAACTTACTCATGGCAGATGTACTCATTCGCCCTGAATTAAATAACATCAGTTCTACAGATTTCAATAAGATTGACACTCTTATCAAGATTGGATATAAAACAACACAGAATTATATTGGGTTAATTAAAAATTACATCTCAAAAAAAAACCGGAGGCAATCTATAAATAATAATTCCTTAGAAAATGTTAAAATTAAAAAAATAACAATCATCAACAACTACATCACAAGAGATTATGTAATAAAGAGGGAACTGGGACTTAAAGAAGGTGAAACACCTGATCTTGATAAGATAAGAAAAGGATATAATAATCTTTTAAGCACGGGGCTATTTAACACAATATGGGTTTCAATAAATAAAATTGATAAAAATAATGCTGAACTAAAAATAGATGTAGAAGAAAATAAACGTATTCTTTATACCATAGGTGCAAGATACTATTCCGAAAGGGATTCTAAAGCATTTATAAAATTATCATATTCCAATATATTTGGCTTCGGTATAAACAGTGAAGCTTTCTTTATAGCAAGCAATTTTAATACTAATATTGGTTTTAATATAATTAATCCTGGTATTCTTACTTCCAACATAGCACAAATTTTAAGATTTTGTTACGACTATGAAAAATTGCCTCTCTATGTAAATGGAGAAGAATATAAAGCTTTGAAATTTAAGGAAAGTGGAGTTAGCTTTCTTACAGGAGTACAAATAAAAAGGGTTGGTTTAACATCAGTTGGCACAAGTTATAAGACAATTAATATTCGTGACAATCGAACAGGATTAAACAATAATTTTTATAGGAAATCAATTTTCATAAATATTTTCGTTGACAATAGAGATGACGTAGATCTGCCAAATAGGGGAAAGAAAAATAATATAACATTTGAATACGCAACAATCGATAATTTAAAACTATATAAGCTGGATCTTGAATCAAGGGTATATGAAGATGTAAACAAAAGAAGCGTTTATTATACATATTTAAAAGTAGGTTATAATTCCCAGAATAACAATCTTTATGAATACTTTCGATTGGGTGGAATTGACGATCTACCAGCTTATAGAGAAGACGAGTTCTTAGGCAATATTGTAATATGCGCTGGAGTTGGATATAGGTTAAAGGTTAGAAGTGGAATATACTACAATATTTACTTCGCATATGGTGATATTTTGAATGAATTAAAAAATTTTAACTGGATGAAAGCAAAAACAGGGATAATGACAGGGATTATACTTGCTACTCCAATAGGACCTATAGATATGGAATACAGCTGGAACATGAAAAATAGAAAATCGTTATATATCCGCATTGGACATGTTTTTTGAATAAAATTTGACAAACAAGTGTTGAAAATAAAAAAGATTTTTAATAATATTATATAATTTATGCTTTTTAATAAAGGAGGGTGGTATAGGAGGAAATGTCTAAAAAACAAAAGAAAGCATCCAATGATGCAAACAGAGCATTAAGTAGATATCTAGAAGAGATAGGTAAATATGAACCATTATCTCCTGAAGAGGAGATTGAATTAGCTCAAAGAGTTAAAAAAGGTGATAGAGTAGCCTTAAAAAGATTAATAGAAGCAAACCTTAGATTTGTTGTAAGTGTAGCTAAAGACTATCAAGGTCAGGGGCTACCTCTTACAGACCTTATAAACGAAGGTAATCTTGGCTTGATAAAGGCAGCTGAGCGATTCGACGAAACAAGAGGTTTTAAATTTATATCCTATGCCGTTTGGTGGATTAGACAGTCTATCCTCCAGGCGCTTGCGGAACATTCTAGAATTGTAAGGCTCCCATTAAATAGAGTTGGAACAATCAGTAAGATAACTAAAGAGGCTGAGCTTCTTGAACAGCAATATGAAAGAAGTCCTAGGCAGGACGAGATTGCCGATGGACTCGATATGCAACCCGATGAGGTCTCCGACGCTATAAGAATATCGCGTAGGCACCATTCCCTGGAGGCACCTTTTAAAGATGGTGAAAAAAATTCCCTAATCGATGTTATTCAGGATGATACACAATTACCACCAGAAAAACCCATAATGAGCGAATCACTTAAACAAGAAATCAAAGATGCCCTAAACACACTTAAAGAACGCGAAAGAGAAGTTATAAAGATGTATTTCGGAATTGATAGAGAATATGCACTTACTTTAAATGAAATTGGTGAAGAGTTTAACCTGACAAGAGAAAGAGTCAGGCAGATTAAAGAAAAGGCTATTAGACGGTTAAGACATAAATCAAGAAGTAAAAAACTAAGAGCGTATCTGGGTGGATAAAAAGAAAGGAAGGTGATTGTAATCCAATGGTAATGGTAAATGTAAATGAAAAAGAACCACTAGAAAAGGCAATCAAAAGATTCAAAAAAAAATTCGAAAAAGCTGGCATCCTGAAAGACATTAAAAGAACTACCTTTTACCTAAAGCCGAGCGAAGAAAAAAGAATGAGAAGGGCAAAGGCATTAAAAAGATTAAGAAAAGCATTAGCCAATCAGAAAAACAGAAGATTTTAAATTTTTTAATCAACACTACTCGCTAAATTACCCACTCATAACGAGTGGGTAATTTGTTTTGATTAATAAAATGATAAAAGAAAGTATTTCTGGGATAAGAGCATACGAGCATGATTTTACTGAAGAATTAATTTCAAAATACATAGAATCGTTTCGATGCATTTTAGATCCCTGTAAAGTGATCATTGGAAGAGATTCAAGGAAAAGCGGGATAAAAATATCTAAAATCGTAAAAAAATACTTAGCTTCTCAGGGAGTTCACGTCCTTGATGCTGGGATATGTCCAACACCAACAATCGAATTTTTAACAAAAGAATTGGGTTATGATGGCGGAATTGTAATAACTGCAAGCCATAATCCATTACCATGGAATGGGCTGAAATTCATTAATGCAGATGGTACGTTCCTTAACAAAGCACAGATGGAAAAATTATTAAAATTAAAAAGAACTATCGAAATCAAAAGAGAAGGGACAAAAAGTGCCGAGATAATAGAGGACAACAAAATACGCAGACGTCACGTAGAATATATTTTAGAACTAAAACCGATTGATATAGAACTTATAAGAAAAAAGAATTTTAGAGTGGTGATTGACGCTGTTAATGGTGCATGTTCAGAAACTGCCCCAGAACTACTTACAGAAATCGGATGCGATACCATTGAAATCAATTGTGACCCTACAAAACCTTTTCCTAGGAATCCAGAACCACTGGTTGAAAATCTTAAAGAATTAAGCGAAAAGGTAAAGGAATCAAATGCAGATATTGGATTTGCCATTGATCCTGATGGAGATAGACTTGCCGTTGTATCAAACGAAGGTCTGCCAATTGGTGAGGAGTACACAGTAGTAATGGGAATCGAACTCATTCTATCTAAATGCTCAGACAACAGCAAAAAAAATGTTGTTGTCAACCTGTCTACAACACAGCTTGCGGATATAGTTGTAAAAAAGTACAATGGTAATATTTTTAGATCCAGTGTTGGAGAAATTAATGTAGTAGAGTTAATGAAAAAAGTTAATGCAATTATCGGTGGCGAAGGAAATGGAGGAATTATTTACCCTGAATGCCACTATGGACGTGATTCACTTGTCGGAATAGTACTAATATTACAAATGCTAGCTGAAAGAAATATAAATATAAGCGAATACGTCAACTCCCTACCAAAATTTTATATGATAAAAGATAAAATTAAAATAAAAAACAAGGATCTTCAAAATGTACATAAAAAGCTGGAAAATGTTAAGAATTTGCTCAAGCCAGACAGTATCGATTTTACAGACGGTATAAAACTGCTCTGGAAAAACTACTGGCTACATATTCGACCATCCAACACAGAGCCTATAATAAGAATATATTCAGAAGCAGATAATATGGGATTTGCCAGAGAATTGGTTGAAAAAATTAAAGATTTATTAAAAAATGAGTAGATATTGAAAAATACCAGCGAATCAGAAATCATTAAAAATATTGAAAAATATATTGATCAAACTCTATTAAAGCCCGATACTTCTGATGAAATTCTCAAAGACTTCATCAATAAATCTAAAAATTATGATTTTTTTGCAATATGTTTAAACCCAGTCCATACTGCCGAAGCAAAAAGAATTCTCCAATCAACTGATATAAAAGTAGTAACAGTCGTCGGATTTCCACTTGGAGCTAATAAAACCGAAATAAAAATAAAAGAGGCCGAATCAGTTCTTAAAGATGGAGCTGATGAAATTGATATGGTCATGAATATCGGAAAATTAAAAAGTACGGATTATGGTTATGTAGAAAATGAAATTAGAAATGTAAAAAATATTTGTGGAGAAAAAATTCTAAAAGTAATCATTGAGACTTCTCTTCTTAGCTTGGACGAGATAAAAACAGCCTGTGAGATTATTGCCTCAGCAGGTGCAGATTTTGTAAAGACATCAACCGGTTTCCTCGGCGAGGGGGCAAAATTAGAGTATATAAAACTCATCAAAGATATACTAAAACCACCGGTGAAAATAAAAGCCTCCGGTGGTATACGGTCTCTAAAAGATGCTGTTAACATGATAAAAGCTGGTGCCGACAGAATTGGTACAAGCAGTGGATTTGCAATAGCCGATGAGGCAAAAAAATTATAAATCCAGGTCAATATCAAAATCAATATCTATCTTCCTGAAACGCTTTATATATTCTGTAAAGTTTTTATCACGACCGGATAATCCTGATGCACTCGCTATATAGTTGTGCATTTCCTTATCAAGGGGATTGAATATTGCCCCATCCAATCCCATCATAATTGCGCATATCAAAAAGGCTCTATTGATATACTTCCTTTCAGGTAAACCAAAGGAAACATTACTTAAACCAACTATTGTTGGTAAACCAAACTCATTTTTAATTATTTTAATAGCCTCAAGAGTCCCCTTTGCTGAATCCTGCGCTGTTCCGGCAGCAAATACTACAGGATCAACTATAATCTTATCAAAAGCAACATTGTATTCCTGACAAATAGAGAGCATCTTTTCCAGAATTCTTATTCTATCACTAGTGGTTTCAGGCAATTTATTATCAACCGTCAATAATACAATAATAGAGCCATACTTTTTTGCAATAGGCAATAATTCTTCATAGGACTCTTCTTTAGCATTGATGCTATTTATTGTTGGTTTTCCACGATATACTTTCAAACAATCTTCAATTACAGCTTTTCTATCGGAATCTATAAATATAGGTACATCAAAATTATTCTGAATTTCAACAATTGCCTTTACAAAGATTTCCCGTTGATTTATTCCAGGAACACCGAGATTAACATCAAGGCAGTGTGATTCATTTTCTATCTGTCGCCTTGCCTCTTCAACTAATGGAATAAGATTAGAACTTTTTATAGCTTCAGATAGGCTTTTTCTATTTGTAGGATTTATCCTTTCACCTATCTTTACAAAAGGGAAACTATTACCAAAATATACCGCATCTCTCAAACCTGATATCGAATGAACCAAGGTAGTCTCTGAATCCACTCTTTTCTTTAAAGTTTTAAAATTTAATCTTTTGAGAAAATACAGACCTTTCCTACTGCATAAGCCAATAACTCTTACATTCAGCTGTCCTAGATTATCCAATATCTTTTCAATATTTTGCTCTGACTCTTCACTAAAAAACAGCGCTATTGGTAATTTCCTTTCAAAATTATGACCCTGAATTTTATCAATAATGCTACAGTTTACATTATCGATTACAAAACCAGCACACCCATTTTCAAATCCAGAAACCATTTCCATATATGAATATATGCTAAACCCATCATTACTTATTCCAGAAGAATTAAATTTTTGAAAGATCACGAAAGGAACATACCCTGCGCTCTCTCTCAATGATATTATTGAGGTTCTTATTTGCGTAACGTTATCAAAATTAAAGAAAGTTACAAACTCAGGTTTATTTTTATCGCACCTAAACAATTCCTTATATTTCAAATAAAAACTATCGAAACTATCAGGCGACAAAATAGTCTGGCTGGATATCTGATGCACAATTTGTGTATAAACAATATTATCACTCTGCAACAATTCTTTTTCTACTATACCGTGGCAACTTCCCCGTAAATTATCAGGTAAAATTAATACGGGATAGGACATTAACTGTGATATATCATCATCTGTAAAATTATTAAAATCCTGCTCCTTTTCCGGAAATATAAAGAGGCAAATGTCTTCTTTAAGTTTCTTTGAAATATCCATTTTAAATATCACATCGTATATTCACGAAGTCGCCGAAGGCGATTTACCGAAGGGCAAGATAGCCTTACGGCAATTGAAAAATGAGGATTGCAATGTGCAAAAGTTAAATTTATTTCTGTCTACATTTTGAGTACAAAAGCCAAATCCGACAAAAGGCGATTTTGCATTTTTCAATTTGCATTTTGCATTTTGCATTCTGCATTGAGACATTGCGCTTAACATGTTTATATCGGTCCAATTAATCCCGATGTTGATTTTATTGGCTGCATTAAAAATGATTTATTAAGGATAACTTTAATAGAGTTCTCCGGTTTCAATACATCGAAAATTACTTTTTGATCTGACAAAATCCAATCGCCATAACCGGGGCTAACCCTTACCAATTTTCTACCATTAAGCTCATTTTTAAACCTATCCTGAAAACATAATTCTAAATCTTCAACAACAGTATCTGTATAACCTGCTCCTATACCATTTAATAGATACGCTTCATAAATATCACCATTTTTCCCACTTAGTTTATTCACCCGGTTATCCAAATCTTCTCCAATTGTGGCAACATAAATTATCAAAGGGTATGCAGTGCCTTTTTTGTCATTACTTCTAAAAAATTTATGAAGGGATTTTCCTGTAAGTTGAAATGCTCCATTCTCTTCCATGATACCGCTATCGATTTTAATTCCCCGAAAAACCAGATACGTAATGTATGGTTTAATAATTTCACGATACTTTTTGAAAACATCTAATAGATCAGACCTTGTTCTATTTGCAGACTCATTCGTTTTGGTGAGATTAATTTTCAAACTTCCTGAAGTTTCACCTAAAAAATGAAAAAATAAATTTAATTTTCTACGAATCATACTTATATCGTAAGAACTAAATATTTTTTGCAGTGTAGCCAAACTTTCGCTGTTTATTTCAGAATCTTGTAGTTTTGAAAATGCCTTTAACTTATCTAATATTAAAGGATTATCACAAATGAGCTCCAATATTTTTTCGATTTCTTCCCTCTCCAATAAATATTTAAAATCTTTTTTTATAATGATTTGCATTGTAGATGGGAGGTTTATCTTATCTTTTCCTCTATATACTTTTTTATTCTATCCGGCAGAGAATCATATCTTTTATTAATCTCCTCATCACTCAAGGATTCTAGCCATTCCCTTACTTCTGCCCCATACTTTTCTACCCATTCTAGATAAGCTTTTTTACCAGCATCCTGGCCAATTTCCCTACTACAACACCGCTTAAATTTTTCCATTTCATTAATCTGAATTCCTATTTCTTTAGCATGTCTCGAAGGTTTAATTTTATTCTGATTAAAACGCATAACTACGCATTCAAAATTTCGCTAATTTATATTTTAAATGGGTCATTTACAATATCGATATTGATTATTAAAAACCTCAAGAGCTCTACGGACAATCTCTGCATTCCCACCAACTATTCCATTTGGAATCCTTGTTACTTTACTTTGATTGTAGAACACATCTTGTCCATCAATCCTTTTAAATACTCCACCTGCAGCAACCACCAGACAGTGCCCTCCGCAAATATCCCATTCATTCTTTGGCTTCAGACTAATCACAATATCAACCCTACCCGCTGCCAGGTTTGCAAGTTTATACGCTACGCTACCACAATGCTTAAAATCTTTAAATAGTTTCCTGTACGAATCCCACAAACCATCAGCTACTTCTGTCCTGCTCACCATTGCAAAAGCATTAGAGAGATCCCTTTCCTGGGTAACAGAAACTGAAGTGTTATTCAATTCAGCTCCCTTACCAACCTCTGCTGAATAAAGCTCATTCTTCATTGGATTATATATCACCCCTATCACCGGCCTACCATCTTCCACGAGTCCGATTGAAACAACAAATTCGGGCATTCCAGCTATAAATTCTTTGGTACCGTCAAGTGGATCAATAATCCATGTATACTTTTTATTCAGCCTATCACTCGAGTCTTTGGTCTCCTCTGACAACCAGCCATAATTCGGAAAATTATCCAGCAAATATGTTCTCAAAAACTCATCAGCTTCACAATCGGCTTTAGTAACGGGATTATTTATACCCTTCTCTTTTACCCAGTACTGATTCGATGTAAAATATTTTTTTAAAATCTTTCCTGCCTCTATAGCAGCTTCTCTCGCAACCTCAAGTTCAGTTTTCATGGCGTCAAATATAATAAAAATACCCAAGCAATTCAACTCAAAGAAATATAAGCCTTATAAAACTATAGCAACAATCACATACTCCACATGATTTAAACTTTTGCTCATTAGTTGTATTATTTTAACTCCTGTATTATATTATATAAGTTATATTAGATATTCATAAATGACGATTATAATTATACAACTTATAATTATACTTTTACTTCTCATCTTATCAGCGATTTTCTCTGGATCAGAAACGGCATTATTCTCTCTTTCTGAAACACAAATAGAAAAAATAGCTAAAAAAAACCCAGAAAAAGCAAAAAAGATACGTTTCCTATTGGAAAGCCCCAGACGACTGATAATTACCATACTTCTGGGGAACGAGTTCGTGAACATTTCTCTATCAACATTATCCGCTGGAATAATAATGGCCCTATTTGGATCAGAAGTCCCTTGGATTAATATTGTGATTGTATTCCCAATCCTTTTGCTTCTCGGTGAATTAACGCCTAAATCATTCGCAATCCGTAATAATGAAAAATTCGCATCCTTTGTGAGCACTCCCTTAATAATTTTCTCTAAAGCAATCACACCAGTTAGATGGTTTATAAGAAACATATCCGATCTTTTTGTAAATATAGTTGTAAAAAAAGAAACACGAAGTGATAATATTTTGAGTGAGGATGTGGTAAAATCAATTATAGATGAAAGTGAAAAAGAAGGAATAATCGACGCTCTTGAAAAAGAGTTTATATATAAGATATTTGATTTCGGAGATACACTGGTTAGAGACATAATGACACCTAGAGCAAATATCTTTGCCTTACCATATGATATGAAATTAAAGGACATTATTAGAGAAATAAAAAGGAATCATTACTCAAAAGTTCCAATCTATAAAGAAGATATTGACCATATACTCGGAATTATATTTGCCACAGATTTAATTGGACTAACCGATAAGGAAATTGAGAACTCCACGCAAACATTAAGGAAATTGCTCCATAAACCATTATTTATACCTGATACAAAGAAAGCAGAAGATTTATTTCAAACTTTAAGGAAAAGGAAAATATCAATTGCCATAGTTCTTGACGAATATGGTGGTGTTGTGGGACTTGTCACAATGGAAGACCTTTTAGAAGAAATATTTGGTGAGATATCCGACGAATTCGAAAAGGAAGATAAAAAATTTGAGAAAATAGATAATAATGTTTACAGAGTTCATTCAACACTTTCACTTGAAGAGTTCAACAGAATAATGGACACAGACATCTACAACGAGAATGTTAACACAATCGGAGGATTTGTATTTTCACTATTTGGTGAATTACCAGTTGTAAACTCTACGGTAAGATATAAAAACCTTGTTTTCACAGTTGAAAAAATATCCAATAATCGGATAGAAACTATCAGGGTAAAAAAAGATCAATGACTGTCTGGTTAGGTATAATAGTAATATTGCTTTGCGTTATCTGTGAGGGATTCTTTTCCGGTTCCGAAATAGCAATAGTCTCAATAGATAGAGTCTTACTCCAGCATAAAATAAAACAGGGTGGTAGAAGGGCTAAAATTGTCTACTACTATCTTAAAAAACCAGAGATCTTATTAGGAACAACACTCGTTGGCACAAACCTATGTACAATTACCAGTACAACTATATCAGCTTATATTTTCTTTAATTACTTCGGCGAATCGGGGATTCCGATATCAATTGCCATTATATCCTTTATAAATTGGATATTTGGAGAGATAGTACCAAAGAGTATATTCCAGCAGGAAGCTGATACAGTAACCATAAAGACTATATATGTCCTCAGATTTTTTTCTATATTGTTTTATCCTATCGTAAAAACCTTTACTGCAATATCAGCAGGCATAAATAGAATCATGAGTGGTAAAAACTACGATAAGAATGTAGGTTTCTTCAGCCGTGAGGAACTGAAAATAATAATGAATCTAAAAGGACCAGCGTACACCGACATAAAGCCAGATGAAAGAAAAATGATCAATCGCTTACTGTCCTTTAAAGAGAAAGAAGCAAGAGACATTATGATTCCTCTAATAGATGTTGCCATAATATCTGAAGAAGCCACAATCGATGAAGCAAAAGTAAAATTCATCGAAACAAAACATCGTAGACTTCCTGTTTATAAAGAGAGAGTATATAATATCATTGGAATTCTTAACAGCTTTGATATACTTGGAGAAGATAAGAATAAGAAAATAAATCAGTTCATCAGACCAGCTTATTATGTACCCCTTACTGCAAAAGTTACTGACATACTTAAATATATGCAGACCACAGGAAACAGTATGGCAATAGTCGTCGATGAGTATGGACTGGCAAAAGGCATTCTAACAATTGAGGATATTCTCGAGGAAGTCGTTGGTGATATCGAAGATGAATATGATGTCGTCATTCCAAGCTATACAAAAAATCCCGACGGAAGTATTACTGTTAAAGGAAAATATCCTGTAGCTGAACTGAAAGAAAAATTTGAAATAGACTTACCAAAGGGTGACTATGAAACAATAAGCGGATTTATAATTGATAAACTAAAAAGAATACCTTTCCCCGGTGAAAAAGTAATCCACAATAATTATGAATTCACGATACAAAGAGCAACCAAACGAGCCATATTAGAAGTAAAAATAAAGGAATTAGATCAAAAATAATTTTTATATTTTTCCCATATAATAATTGATAATCTATAAAAAATAAAACCCGTGATTATCCCTGCAACAGAATCAATCACATAGTGATAGCTACAATAAAAGGTTGCCAAAAAAACCCCAACTGCAAAGAAGCCTACAATGCATGATCTCTCTTTAAAATACTCTCTCGAAAAAAGAAAAACTAATAAGCTCGCAGAAACATGGGTGCTTGGAAAGGCACCTCCTCCCTGTTCTCCCAAAAGGTAAATGATTTTCATCAGCGGTATAAACACTACCCCCGATGGAAAAAGCTTATCATGATAATGTATGGGACCATCGGCAGGAAAAAACATAAAGAATAGATAATGGGTATAAAACATAAGCGTTATCCCAAAAACCATTTTTTTAAAATATTCTTTATCTACTCTAAAAATGAATAATCCAGGGAGGAATAGCAGAACATAATAAGAAAAATACATAGCATGCATGATCTCATCAACAAGTAGGGAATTAACACTTTTTGATAGAATCAAATATATTGGTTTTCTGAAAATTATAATGTCAATTTTATTTAGAAAATTGTCGAAGGTATGGGAAAATATCAGATTATCCAGGCTTGAAGCTTCAATATAAAAAAACATACAGGAAATGATAGGAAACCATAAATGAAGCCAATGGAATATATTTTCACTCTCTTCTTTATAAATAGATACAATAAACAAAGATAGAAGAGCAATATTTATATATAAAAAATGGCTGTAATTTTTTAATGCTTGATCGGGAAATAAAAGAATAATAAGTATTAGATAAACATCAAATAAAAGAAATAGATAATCGGTTAAAATTAACCTTTCTCTCAAAGTATCTGTATTTATAGCCATCCGTTATTAATATACCAGTTGTAGGTCTCCCTTAACCCCCTCTCAAGATCATAGGAGGGTTTAAAACCAAGAGAAAAAATTTTATCCGCGGAGCACATCCAGTATTGTTCTCTAATCTCATAATATTTATCAATGTTTATTATTGGTACTTTACCACTAATAAATGAAAATATAGTATTTACAATAGCAATGAATTTCAATAAGAATAACGGCACAGGGATTGGTATGGTCCATTTATTCATAATCTTTGATACCTGTTTAAGCAATTGACTTGCTGTGTATATTTTGCCATCAGAGGCAAAAAATATTTCACAACTTTCTATGTTCCTCTCCATCAATTGTATTATCAACTTTACAAGATCTTCTAAATATATTAGTGAAAAATATCTTTCCTTAAACCCAATAACAGGTCTAAGATGGTTTTTAACATATTTGAAAAAAGAAAATGTCTCTTTATCTCCAGGTCCATATACAATAGCAGGTCTAACTATCACAGCATTCACATAATCACACTCTTTTAAAAGTGCTATCTCTCCAGCAAGTTTGCTTCTCCCATAATTTGATACTGGAGAATTAATTGAATCCTCTTTTTTTGGACTATTATTATTGGAAGGACCGGCTGATGCAAGAGAACTTACATATAAAAATTTTATCCCTCTTCTACCTGACTTTTTAATAGCTTCCAGAAGATTCACCATTCCATAGTAATTAACCTTGAAGTAATCAGACTTTTTATTTGCCTCTATTACGCCAGCGAGATGTATAACCACATCAATTCCCTCAATGGCAGGTATCAGGGTTGTGTAATCCGACAAATTACCAACAATCCATTGAACTTTACCAATAAATTCGGAAGGTTTGATACTTGTATTTCTTATTAAACACCTAACATAGTAATTTTTTTGTAAAAGTTTTCTTACGAGATTTCTACCTATAAAACCTGTAGCACCAGTTACAAGAATTTTCATTCTATCTTCTCAATAAAATCAGTGAAAGTATAAATAAAATTGCTATAATACAAATTAATTTAATCAGTGTATCTCAAATCAGGGAAAATTGACAATATACTTTTTAAAAGTGCACAACTTTTACTTTAAATGAAATGGCTACAATCAATTTTACTCCTTTCACCTTTATTATAACATCACAATAAAAAATTCAATATATACAATAATACTTGTATTAATGTAATATACTCCATTTTAGAAAATATAAATACTTTTACAGCAATAATTTTTCAATTAATAATTTAGCTATAAAATTTATATCATTTGATAAAGGTTCAAAAAATATCCATGTTTTTAACAAACTTCCCTGATTGTATAAAAAGTGAATTAAGTAATGCAACAGACCTATCCCAGGTCCTTTTCATAAATCCTATATGTCTTATATCTCTTTGCCATACTCAGATTTTCTATCGCCCAAATCATCAATTTATTCGTCTCCAGTATCCAGGACATTTCACACTTCTCATAACCCTTTTCCAGACCGTTTTTTATAGTTTCATAATAAAAAACAGTATCTATACCTATTTTCCTGTATTCCTTTAGAACACCCATTATAAGTGTTCTCAATCCTTTAATCTTGTTCTTATTCAACAAAAGCTTAAATATCCCAAATGGCAGGAGCCTTCCGTTCATCTTTATCAAAACCTCGTTAAAATCAGGAATAGTCAACGATAAACCCACTGGTTTGCCATCCCTCTCAGCAATAAATACCAGGTCTGGATCAACAATCAACTTCAAATTATTTTTCAAATGCTCTATCTCACTATCAGTTAATGGAACTGCACCCCAATTCTCCGACCATGCTTGATTATAAATTTCTTTTATCTTTTCTACTTCTTCATCCAGATGCTTCATATCAATTTTTCTTACAACAAAGGATGCTCTCTCTTTAATTTTCTTTACCTTCTCTTCCAATTCTTCTGGCACTTTATCAAACTGTTTAACTATCTGATACGCATATAAGTCCATTATCTTTTTATAACCCTGAGATACTATCAAAATCTCATAATACCTCGGATTATATGGCATCATTATGACAGGAGGTGATTTAAAATCATCCACAAGCAATCCAATCTCCTCGTTTATCGAGTAATTTGCTGGACCACGTATCTTTTTCAATCCCCTTTCAGCTAACCATTCTTCAGCTTTTTCAAACAAAATTTTTGCAATGTCCTGATCAGTGGTACATTCAAAAAAACCAAAGAAACCCACACCATCATTATAAATCTTCAAATGCATATTGTTCTTAATCGCTGCAATTCTACCAAGTACCTCACCATCTCGCTCAGCCAGAAAAAATTCTGCTTCCGAATGCTCAAAGAACGGATACTTTTTTCTGTTAAATAACTCCTTCTGATCAACAATTAATGGAGGCACCCAATTCCTGTCATTCTTATAAATCTTCCAAGGTAACATAATAAATCTTTTAAGGTCTCTTCTACTTTTTACTGAATATACTCTTATCATTATTACCCCCAATTGCGGGACTAATTTTATATCCTACTTGTAATTTAAAAATAAAGCAGTAAAAAACTACTTAATTTTATGAGAAAAGGAAAATTTTTAACATTCAGGGATTATTCGAATAAATGCTTTTTATATTAAGGTAGTTGAATTAATATCACTATTAAATTCTATTTCGAAAAATAATATAAACAAGTTCAGTTCAACCTCTTCTAAAGATAGGAGCCGTCTTCTGGATGAACAACAATTTACCAGATTTTACAAAACCTTTAAAAACTTTTCATTTGTCCACAATCCGTGTATATTGCAATAGGATACGGCAATTAATTTTCCAGTCTTTCCAGTCTTAAACCGAAAAACAGTAATAGGGTCAGTATAAACAGTACTTGCATCCGCACCATCAATAGATGCTCCATGGGCTTTGAATTCCGCTTTACCTACCTCATATGGGAATTTTTCACCGTCCGGATGGAAAAATAACTGAATCCATTCAATATGATGGGCAGTGGTATTCGGATGAGGCATTTCTTTTCCTACTGTAATCTCTACCAGAACTGATTCACCTTTGTTTATACTATCTGGACAATCGATTACCGGAACATGTTTTTCAGTTTTCCAATCTGCTGATTGAAATAAATTCTTTGTTTCTCCCATTTTATTCCCTCCTCTCCTCAAATAGGACATCTTTTAGATACAACCCAATTACTTTTGTTACAGAAAATTTTTATGTAAAAAAATATTGGGTGTTGACTAATATTAGACTGGTATATTTGCAAAAACAAAAGTATTAGCTATTTTTAAACACCAGAAGATTGTAACTCTTTCAATCTATCTTTTATTATCTTTTCAATATCAGAGCCAAAATAGATAGAATATTCGCTTTTTAGAAATTCTCTAATTTTTATTATCAGGTTTCTATTATTTATATTTTTAATATCTTTTTTAACAATGCTGAACATCATCCTGATAGCATCCTCCTTATAAATAGATTCAGGGAATCTTTTAACGTAATCATGAAACACTAAAAAATTCAGTGAATATTCATCAGTGAATTCCTTCCAATCCATATAAATATTCGGATCAACAAAGCTTTCCAAAGCTTTATTAAATAATAAAGTTGAAAGATAACCAGTTGTATAGAAATTAAGAAGTTCCAAATAAATCTCTCTTATTAATTTCTCTCTATCATTACCTTGGGTTATTTCTGTGTCTTCTATCATATTATTTATTCGACGTGCCCTATGCCATATCTCTTTTGACTCAGCTTCTTCAAGTTTAAAAACTACACCGAAGGTTGTTAATATAGGAATTGGTGTACCATTTTTCTCTGCCGGCTTGAATCTCAAACTTTTTGCATAGTCAACACCAGCCTCATCCAATATCTGATATCCAGAAGATTTTCGTACATCTACCCTTTTAACCATTCCGCTATCATCTATTAAAATATTTAGTTCAACTCTACCCTGTAGCCCCCGACTTACAGCTTCTTTTGGATATATTGGCTTGGACTGAGTTAATAACACCGGGGGGTTAATATCTGATTCAATCTTCTTTGTAAAAAGTGCAGTTATCTGACTACACGAAGAAAAAAATAATAGCGATATTGTTATTATCCAAACTATAATCTTCATAACATCTATTATATAACAACATATTTTTAATTTGTCAATACTTTTCAAATGAAAATTAAGTAAACTAAAAGTTAACTTTTTCAAATCATTATTGGAATATAATCCCATCATTTTCTAAATTTCGCTGAGCAATTTTAAAGAAAGGAGTGCAATCATGAAAATTGGATTCATTGGAATGGGGATTATGGGAAGTAGAATGGCAAAGAATCTTGTAAAAAACGGTTTCGATGTATCAGTTCATAATCGAACATATGAAAAGGCAAAGCCAGTGATTGAATCAGGTGCTAAATGGGTTAACGACATTGTTATACTCGCAAAAAACTCTGATATTATAATAACAATGCTATCTACACCTGAGGTAGTAAATGAAATAGCCTGCGGTGAAAGAGGTTTTTTGACACATATGAAAAAAGATAGCATATGGATAGATTCGACGACAGTAGACCCTGAATTTTCAATAAAAATGTCAAAAAAAGCAGAAAAATATGGTATAAATTTTCTCGATGCTCCTGTTTCGGGCTCACTTATACCAGCTGAAAGAGGGGAATTAATATTTTTAGTCGGGGGCAAAAAGGAAATTTTTGAAAAATGTATCCCTCTTTTTAATGCAATGGGCAAAAAATATATACACGTTGGTGAGAATGGAAAAGGATCAGCTCTAAAGCTTGCTGCTAATCTCCTGCTTGGTGTAACATATATGGGTTTCGTAGAAGCTCTTATTCATGCTGAATCACATGGTATTCCCAAAAAGTTAATTCTTGATTTTCTTTTAAACAGTCATCTTACGGCACCTTTTCTATCAGCAAAAAGAAGCAAAATTGAACACGAAGAATTTTCACCCGAATTTCCATTAGAATGGCTACGGAAAGACCTATTCCTATGTCTTGCAACGGGTTATAGAAATAATGTGCCTATGCCTGCTACAAGTGTGGCAGAATCTATTTACGCCTTAGCAAAAAATTATGGATTATCGAGGGATGATTTTACGGCAGTCTATAAATTTCTTAAGAAAATAAAAATCTAAGATTTACTCAATTGATATTTTAACCAGTTCCATACCTTTCTATAGCATTTTACCCTAAAACTGACAGTACTGTTGTAATACTGCTCTTCCAATACCTTACAAAAATTCCTCACGAGCGATATTTCTTTGACACTTTCAAGCGGCAATTCTATCGGTACTTCCAATTCCTCTTTCTCAATCTCCCTTAATATTCTTTCTTTCAGCGTATTTATTCTCAACTTGTTAAGAGCTGATATGTAAATTGCGTCAGAATACAATCTCTTCGCTCGTAAAAATACATCTCTATTCATAATATCTATTTTATTAAATACGATGATATAAGGCTTTTTATCAGCTCCAATCTGTCTTAAAACCTCATTAACGTTTTCTATCTGGTCTAGACACTGATCAGTACTTATATCAGCAACTTTAACTATCAAATCGGAATCTCTAACCTCTTTTAAAGTACTCCTGAATGAGGCAATAAGTGTATGTGGTAATTTTCTAATAAATCCAATAGTATCACTTATTAAGGCCTTATGATATTTATCAATCTGCCATAATCTGGTAGTCGTATCGAGAGTGGTAAAAAGCTTATTTTCAGCAACAACATCAGCTGAAGTTAGAGTATTTAGTATTGTAGACTTTCCAGTATTAGTATATCCAACAAGTGCTATTCTGAAAAAATTTTCCCTTCTTTTATCCTGAACCTCTCTCTCTTTATCTATTTCCATTAATTCCTTCTTTAATTTTGCAATCCTTTCCCTGATTATTCGTTTGTCAATCTCAATTTGTGTTTCACCAGGTCCTCCACGAACCCCTACACCTCCAATCTGTCTCTCCAGATGTGTCCATCTTCTACGTAATCTAGGAAGGAGATATTGCAGGGATGCAAGTTCAACCTGTGTTTTGGCTTCTTTCGTTTTTGCATGCTTTGCAAATATTTCAAGGATAACTCCCGTTCTGTCTGTTACCTCTACTCCAAGCAAATTTTCAAGATTCTTCAGCTGCCTTGGAGATAAATCATCATCAAATATTACTTCATTTATACCTTTTCCCTTCACTATCAACTTTATTTCTTCTACTTTACCTCTTCCGATAAATGTAGCAGGATTAATTTGCTTTAGATTAACCATTAACTTACAAATAACCTCAAAACCGAGTGTATCTACCAACCTTTCAAGTTCATCAAGGTATTCCCCTACTAAACAAGCATCTCCCCTGTTTTTGCTGACTCCGACCAAAATAGTTCTATTTAATTCACCTTTATTCACCATCTCTCTCACTTGAGACTCTATTAATTCTACTTAAAAAAGTTTCAATTATCAAAAGCGAAACAACAAGAATTATGAAAATAGTAGATAAATCTTTTTTTTCAATCATAGTGTAATTTTCTTTTGATTTCTCATTCAAATCAATCCATACAAATTTATTTTTATCCACCTTATATCTTCTCTCAAATGTTCTTTGATCTAAAAAACTATTGCCAATCTCTGACAGCGATATATTAACCGCCAATTCTTTCATTATACTATTTTCTGAATAAACTTCAAAAAAACCTGTATCATCAAACCTATCAAATACCAATTTATTTCTCTCTATTAACGGATAGAAAACGCGCTTATCCGGACCCACCATCTTTATCTCTTCCACAGCTTTCTTACCTACATTCTCGATTACATACTGCTCACCCGTAGATTTTATAAGATTAAAACTGGATGTATTTGAAAGATAAGCAATAATTCTATTTAGCAAAACAGGGAAAAATCCCTTGAATGGTAAATCTGACCACCTACCGTCAATCCCAGTTGCAATAAGAAATCCAAGCGTTCTTGAATCATCCTTACATTCAATTAAAAATGGATTCCCATCAGAATAATAAATGATTGCATGATCATCATTATCAATATCAAATACAGGTACTTTGAAAAACCTTACATTGGATAAAATATCCACATCTTTACGGAACACATTTACAAATAATTGGTGTTCCCTATCAAATTTTCCAAGACTTACAAAAGCTTCTTCAACCTTACTACCTAAGAACTTTACAAGTTTGGGAAATCCTAATATATTATGCCACAGGTTATTATAACCACCAAGATCGCAATCATCACCAGGAAAAACAACAATCGATGTACTTTTTGATACCAGTTCCTTTAACCTGGCTATTTGTTCATTTTTCAAATAACAAACATTTGAAAAAATGACTATATCATACGAAAGTAACTCATAATAGTTTATTTGATTCACAGACGAAATATCAACGTCATAATAATCAGAACGTGAAGAAGTTAACGCATTATAAATATAGCGAATGTCCTGTCCAGTTTTCCCGACTATTAAAATCTTAATTCTTTCTGGGAGGTAGACTACAAAATACCATTTATTATCTGCAGGCAGATTGTCATTTCTAATCTCAGCATATCCTGTTGTAAAACCATTCTTTTGAGGCATAATCTTAAATTGAACTACCTCCCGCCCAACCGGTTCAATATTCACAACATCTTTACCAACTTTTTCATCATTAACATATAATGTTACTGGAATCTCTGATGCAACTGTATCCCAGTTGTTAATTTGTAAATTTACAATTAATGGATTATTAGTGGATATCAAACCAGTCGATAAATTTCCAGTTATTGCAAAATTCTTAAGCTCAAAATCCGTCTTGATAATCACTGGAACAATGTCCCATTTATTTAATCCATTTATCATATTGCTTATCTCATTACCAGAGCCAAGATTAGATTCTTGTAAATCCGTAACTATCCATACATAATTTTCCACATTTTCATTTCCCTCAATCTCTTTCAGGATATTACTCAATGTAATATCTAGTTTACCTTCCAAATTTGTTATGCTAATTCTCTTTATGCTGGATATAAAATCTTCCTCTGCTTCTATCCTTCTATCCTTGATGACCGGTTTATTATTAGTTGTTGTATAAACACTTAGATAGAATGGGTATTCAAACTTCTGTGAAAGGGCGGAAAGGTATGATATAGACTCTTCAAGAACATTTGAATTATTTACAAGGCAGGACATTGATAGAGAATTATCAATGACCAAATTCAGTCTTGAATTCTTTCTAATAAATAAACTTTTGACTACTTCTGACAAATAAGGTTTTGCGAAGGAAAGAATTAAAAACAGAATAATCAACGTCCTTAGTAAAAGAACCAAAATCTGTGATATCTTTACTTTCCGAATTGCATCCTTCTCCAGATTCTTTAGCAATCGTATATCACTGAAGTAGACTTCCTTGTACTTTTTTCTACCAAGGAAATGAATTAATATGGGGAGTCCTGCAAGACCGAGAAGGTATAAAACTTGAGGATTCAAAAAGCCCATATTCTAAATTCCCAATATGGTGATTATAAGTCCTGAAATAATTGGTATAGAAATATTATCATCGAATTTTTTTGGTAAAAGTTCCACAAGAGCAGCTACTAAAACTCCTACAATTTTAATATGAAAAGGAATGCTTGTTATCCAGATAGTAGCAATCAAGCTTGATATAGTGAAAGCCAATGATCCTTCTAATGTTTTATTAAAAATCTTTATTCTACCGTATTTCATCCCTAAAATACATGCAGTAGAATCACCAATAGTTAAGAATAACAAAACAGTAGTAGCAACATCCTTAGGAAAAAAGAAAATAGTGAGGAAGCTACCAATAAAGACATAAGTAGCTCCAGTAAGGTTGTATTTTGCTTCATGACTTCTCAACATCCAGCCAAATATTTTCAGATATAGATCGTAAAGATTTGGTATCAGCATTCGTAATACTTCAGCAAAAAGAAATATAACGGTTAATATTCCAAGTATAACTAAAGCTGTCCTTCTTTCTACAAAAAAATAGTAAATAATTGGAATCAAAGATGCTGTGAAATGAATTACTTTTCTGGCTATTTCACCTTTCGTTAATTTTCTCACTTACTATTCTCTCCAGGAGTTTGAAGTTTTCATATGGCGAATCGTTCTTGAAAACTGCGTTACCAGCAACTATCAAATCAACACCTGCATCAATAGCCTCCACTATCGTCTTATCATTTATACCACCATCTACCTCTATATAAAATTTCAGCCCTTGACTATCCCTGTACTCTTTGACATACCTCACCTTATCCAGACATTCCATAATCATTTTCTGCGCACCAAAACCAGGGTTAACAGTCATTATAAGAAGATGGTCAACATATTGTAGCTGATTCTTTATCTCATCAATTGGTGTTTCAGGATTTACAACAAGTCCTGCTGATATTCCATATTCTTTTATCTTCTGCAGTAATTCTCTCACTCTTTCCCCTATTTCCGCATGCACGAGTATCGTATTGCTTCCCGCTTTAGCAAAGGGATCAATAAATTTCTCGGGATTTGTAATCATTAAATGTGATTCTAAATGTAGTGGTGTCGCTTTTCTTATCGAAGTTACCATTGGAGGACCAAAGGTTATATTCGGAACAAAATGACCATCCATAATATCTAAATGAATTCTTTTAGCACCAGCCTTCTCAAGAATCTTAATCTGTTCCCCAAGCCTTGTAAAATCTGCTGACAAAAGGGATGGAACAATTTCAACATTCATCATTCTACCCTCATGGTGCTAACTTTCAAATTAACCTTTACTGGATTTTCAAACTCCTTACCCGCTGAGGGTATCTGATCGATTACAGTATACGGTGTAAGTTCATCCATCGGGATATATCTAATATCACCAATCCCAAGCCCTGCCTTTTTTAGAATTTCCTTGGCATCACTAAGGCTTCTGCCCGTTACATCGGGAACCCTAAAAAGCTTTTCAGGTGGACCAGCACTAACCCAGAGTCTCACAGCTGCACCTTCCTCTATCACATAGCCTGGCTTTACATCTTGATCTATTATAACACCAGCAGGCATAACTGATGAAAATTGCATAAAGATCGTATCTATTAATACATGGTATCTCTCAAGTTCCAACCTGGCCACTTCTAAAGGTTTCCCCACTAATCTCGGCATTTCATGATATACTTTACCACCAGTAATCACTAATTTAACTATCCTACCCTTTTTAACTTTCCTGCCTGGCTTCGGAATTTGTTCCAGCACTATCCCTGGGGGCTTTTCACTACTATGTATAGTGTCTATCACTTCTACAAAAAAACCATTAAGCTTTAATATTGCTTCAGCCTCGGAATATGACTTACCGATTACATTAAACATTTCAAGTTCCTTGCCATGTCTGACATACCATGGCATAATAAACCTATCGAGTACCAGTACAAATATTATTGTAAAGACAATAAAAGCAATCAGTATTTTTAGAAAATTATTCAAAACTATTGACATATCAGTAAACCATTAAAATTTATTCAATACTTAAATAATCTAACAGCAAAACTTCCGGTCATCTTGTGCTTATATGGGAGCACAAAAACCGCTCCTCTATCGTCACAGTACTTTTTATCGATAAACTTCCAGGCATGCTCGACTCTAAAATCAACATTTGTACTAAGAAACTTATCAATTACATCCCAATTTTCTTCCCTTTCGAAAGAGCAGGTGGAATATACCAGTATATTTCCTCTTTTCATCTGCCGTGAAATATTTTTAAGGATATCCATTTGTAGCATTCTTAGTTTGTCAATATCTTCAGGCTTTCTGTTAAACTTAACATCTACATTCTTAGCAATTGTCCCTGTTGCAGTACATGGAGCATCTATAATCACTTTGTTAAACTCCGGATAATCATCCTTTGACGCATCAAGCTTTAGCAACTTTACATTCTTGATACCAATCAAATCTACCTCTTTTTTCAGCAAATAAATTTTACGTGCTGAAATGTCACAAGAAATCAGCTTTGCTCTCTTTGTAATCTGCCCAATCAATGTTGTCTTCCCACCAGGACCAGCACAGCAATCCAGAATTATATCATTATCATCCGGCTGAAGTAAAAAAACGGACAAAGCCTGGGATAAATCCTGGACAGAAAAACATCTTTTTTGAAAAAGCCTACTACGCAACAATGCAGATGGTTCATTGGATCTAAAAAAATGAAAACCATTGTATTCAGTATCTCTTATGCTAATTCCCATTTTTTTAATTTCAAAAACTAAATCTTCCCATTTGATCTTCATTGGATTATGTCGAAAAAAAGGACTATAAATGATAGAGTTAAATTTCAATAATTCAACTGTTTCATTGTAGCCAAATTGCCCAACCCATTTTTTGACAAGCCACTCTGGATGAGAATATTTTATTGATAACGCCTTTATCTCATTAAATTCTCTTAGTTTCTTTTCAATAATGGACTCGTTGGGTAAATTCCTCAAAACTCCATTCACAAGTTTTGAAATCTCAGTATTACAAATCTCCTTTGCAGTATTCACTGTCTCATAAACCGCAGCATGTGGAGGCACTCCTAAAATCATTTTTTGATAAACTCCAACCCTTAACAGATTCAAAACAATCCGCTCGAGTTTTTTTATATTCTTCTTATAGGTAAGGGAAATTATAAAATCTATATAACAAAGATTCTGGATTACCCCTTTAACTATGCTATAAAATAGAGACAGATCTTTATCTGGAACGCTATATTGTCTGGCAAATTTTTCTATTTCAAGCTTATAATTCGATCCCTTTCCAAATCTATTAAGAGTCAAAACAGCGGCAGCTCTTGCATTCACGATATGAATCTGTCCCCAATCTTACCTCTGAAGCCTTTTATAAAAAAAGCTACATCAAGAGGCTTTTTCCCTTCCATCTGTAGTACTTTTGGTACTAAAAGACCTTTGCCAGTCTGTATTTTCAATTGTTTTTTATCAATATAAACTATTGTACCCGGCAAGTAACTTGTATCCAATTCCTCGTAGCCTGCTTTCAAGAACTTTACTCTTTTTTTAAAAATATATGAATATGCTCCCGGATCAGGAGATAGACCATGAATTAAATTTTTTATTTTTTTTGCATCTAATTTCCAGTTAATCTTCCCCACCTCAGTAGTAATTTTTGGAGCATAGGTTGCCTTACTATTATCCTGGGGTATAGGATCTATTTTTCCTTCTTCCAGCAAATCAAGAACCTTCACCAGGGATTCACCACCGAGATTTGCAAGTTTCTGACTCAATACACCGGCGGTATCGTCTTCATTAATTTCAACTGATTTTTGATAAAGAATCTCGCCAGTATCCACCTTCTTTCTTATCTTAAATATTGTAATTCCTGTTTTCTTTTCTCCATTTATCAATGCCCAATTTATTGGAGCGGCTCCTCTGTATTTCGGCAATAGTGAAGCATGGAGGTTTATAGCACCCATTGGAGGTATCTCCAAAAGTGATTCTGGAAGTATCTTGAATGCTACTACAACAAAAATATCCGCGTTAAAACTTCGAATCTGATTTAAAAAAACCTCTGATTCTAGCGAATCCGGTTGTAAAATCGGTAATCCAAGATCCTCAGCAAGCTTTTTCACCGGTGTCTTCTGGAGTTTCAAACCTCTGCCCTTAGGTTTATCCAGATTTGTAACAACAGCCACTATCTTATGTCTCGATTTGTTTATCGCTAATAAAGATGGTAGTGCGAATTCAGGGTTACCCATGAATACTATTTTCATAGGATATGTATCCTATAGTTCTCCTCGCAAAGCTTTTTCTTTTAGCCGCTTTAAACGAGAGGCCAAAAAACTCTTCTTAAGAGGACTAATTCTATCGACAAAATAAATTCCATTCAAATGGTCTATCTCATGCTGTATTACCCTTGCCATTAAACCGGAAAACCTTTCTTCCTTTTCTTCCCCCTCAGGTGTTTTATATCTGACTATAACTGTATCAGGTCTTATTACATTTGATCTAATTCCCGGAATACTCAGGCATCCCTCCTCTATTTCGCTTTCGCCTTCTGAGTAAACTATCTGCGGATTTATGAAAACCATACGTTTATATTCAGGTTCATGTACTGATATATCAGTAATAAAAAAACTCATATCCAGACCCACCTGATTTGCCGACAGCCCTATACCAATATTCTCATACATCGTTTCGAACATCTCTTTAATTATTTTATCAAAACCATCCGGTATTTTATCAATATCCTTTACCTTTTTCTCCAAAATAGGAGAACCATAAAGATAAATTTTCATAATACACCTTTTCAATTTAGTTTGCTGGCAATTGCGTTTCTAGATACCTGTATTTTCACATCCTTTGAAATCCTGAGGATAACAACATTTTCCTTCTCTCTTATACCCTCTATCTTTCCTATTATTCCACCAATCGTCATCACTTCATCGCCAGGTTGAAGACTTTGTAACATAATCTGTTTTTCTTTTTGCTTTTTAGCCTGCGGTCTTATCATTAAAAAGTACATTATCAAGATTATCAATAGAAAAGGTAAAAATGCTAATAGCGAATTACCTGAACCTGACGATTGACCAGCTGCATATAATAAACTACCCACTTTACCTCCTTTATTTTAAAAACCTTTTAATTTTAATCAATCTAATCGGTAATGGCAACCACGACTCTGTTTGTTTAATTTTGCAGCATGCAGAATCAAAAACGAAGTGGTTACAGCATTTCTCAATCCAATTAAATCATCACTCAGGCGCCCATTTGCATAGAAAGGATAAATATCCTGTCTCAACTTTTCAATAATCCCATACGCTCTTTCAAGCTTTTTCTTAGTCCTAATTATCCCTGCATAATTCCACATTGTATGTTTGATGGTTAACCAGTCCTGATGTAATAATTCTGGGTCAACTTCTTCATTCTCTTCTTTCCAGGCAGGAACATTCGGTATTATCATCGACTCTTTTCTAATTCTATCCGCACAGTCTCTCCCTGCAATTGTTCCAAATACCAAACATTCCAATAGGCTACTTGAAGCTATTCTATTCGCACCATGAATTCCTGTACAGGCAACCTCACCAACAGCCTTTAATCTGTTTATAGTTGTATTTGCCAGTAAATCCGTGGCTATTCCACCACATTCATAATGGGCAGCAGGGACTACAGGTATTGGTTGGGTTGTTATATCAATTCCATCTTCCAGACATCTCCTATATACACCAGGGAATCTTTCCTTTATCCAATCGCTATCCTCATGTGTTACATCAAGATATACACATTGCCCACCTGTCTTCAATAACTCCTGAACTATCGCCCTACATACGACATCTCTTGGAGCAAGCGATCCATCTGAATGATATTTCTTCATAAAATCCTGACCAAATCTATTTCGGAGGATGGCACCTTCACCTCTCAAAGCCTCAGTTATTAAAAATCGCTTCGTATCATTCGAATAAAGAGTGGTTGGATGAAACTGGACATATTCCATATTCATCAATCTGGCACCAGCTCTGTATGCCATTGCATATCCGTCGCCTCTGATGTTCTCTGGATTCGTTGAATGTAAATATATCCATCCCAGACCTCCCGTTGCCAGAATAGTAAATTTAGATAAAATGGGAATTACCTTTCCCTTTTTCTGGAAGAATACGTAGGCACCGGAACAGGTACTTGGCTCGTATATGTGTAATGGATTTAATGAATGATGGGCAAGAGTTATAAGGTCAACTGCAGTAGCTCCTGTATAAATTTTTATATTCGAAACAGCCTTTAGTTTTTTGTAAAAATTTTTCTGAATTGACTCTCCGGTGACATCATTTACATGTATTATCCTTGGTAAAGAATGAGCACCTTCAAGCGTAAGATGAAACTCACCTTTTTCATTCTTGTTAAAAGGGACTTTCAGATCATTCACAAGTATCTCGTCAATTAGAGAAGGACCCTTTTCATATAGCAGTTTTACAGCTTTCTCATTTACAAGATAATCTCCCGCTTTTCGGAAATCTCCAATGAATCTTTCGAGATTATCTTCTAAATTTTTGTATATTATCCCTCCCTGGGCATAATTTGATGAGGATTCAAAGAAATTATTCTGAGATGTTATAATAATTACATCCAGCCCCTCTCTTGCAGCTGACAGTGCAGATGCACATCCTGCAAGACCACTACCTATAACCAACACGTCTGTATATATTACACTTTCTTCCTTTTTCATTTTCTCCAAAACTATTCCTTTCTAACTATTCTATAATTTCCAATCAACGATAGTTACCCGCTAATTTATTAAAAATTAAACGTTTACTGAAAACCTTTTAAATATCTAGTTTATGGATATTGACAAAATAGATTTTATTATTTAAAATAAAACCAATAGGATTAAGGAGGAAGTAGTGAAAGAAAATTTATTTATAATTTCATTTTTACTTTTCATAATAACCTCCTGCAGTAAGACTGAACTTGATAAAAACAGTGGCAATATTAACTACATGAAAATGATAAATTATGGTTGCCAGAGTGAAAACCTCTCCAATTATCTGGCATTATACAACCCTAAACCTCAACTGGATACAATAATGGTCAATGATGACTCGCTTTTTATTTGCATCAGATTTATTACAAACTGCGGCGCTAAATTTATTGACAGTGTACTTACCTACAATAACACAATCGAAATTACACTCGATGATACAGGACCTCCAGCTGATTGCATCTGCCTCTTTAAAAACGATTTTGTCTTTGATAATTTCTACCCGGGTTCATTTCACTTACTGGTCAACCTGCTATGGCTTGGTGCGGAACAGGACCTTGATACAACAATCATAATCCCAAATTAAGAACATCCTAAATTGATAATTAAAAAACCGTAACATTAAGATGAATGAGATGAAGATGAAATATTCATTACTCTCTGTGTTCACCAAAACTATTAATCATCGTTTTAAAAATGAGCTTGATTTAAACATAAGCTATTCGGAAATGATTTCCAGTTCCTGTATATCCCCAGAGATACAATTTTCATAAATGCAAAATTTGGTACCCACCGCCAAGATACACTTTATTATGCAGCTCTTGATACCTTCCCCGAATAGGGATTCTACGAACATACTGATTGATTAAAAGAAGTCTGAAATTGTCAATCTTTAAAAGTATAGCCCATAGTTAAAAACTTTTTAATCTATCTTATCCCGAATAGGGATTCTACGAATTATATGTATTTGCTTCTGAGGATGAGAAAGCCACTCTGCCCCATTTTCAGCAATTAATACCATCTCCTCAATTGTGATAACACCTCTATTTTCAACCTTTAACCTCGGCTCAATTGTAAAAACCATTCCTGGCATTAGCTCCTTAAAAGGTCTATCACCATATTTTTCCCATGCAGGACCAAGAAGAGCTGTCCCATCATGAGCAAATCGACCAACCTGATGTCCAAGAGCATGAGGAAATTCATCATAACCGTTTTCTTTTAAAATTTGCCTTGCTATAGTATCCACCTCGATACCCTTTACCCCAGGCTTTAACGCCTTTCGGGACTCATCTATGATCCTGATTATTGTATTAAACCCTCTAATAACCTCCTCAGGCGGCGAAGTCTCTCCTTCTTCCAGCACATAAAATGTCCTCTGTAAATCAGAGCAATAACCGTCTATTTTAACGCCAAAGTCCATGTTTAAAACATGCCCTCTTTCAACCTTTCTGCCAGTAGGCTTGTAATGTGCTTCTGCAGTCTCTGGTCCAGTAAAAACGGACGGACATATTCTTTCATCCCATGCTGTTGTAAAATTTCTTTCTTTTACTTTACTCCTCACAAAATCTGCAATTTCTATTTCACTTACACCAGGCTTTATAAAATCTCTTACCTCATCAAATATCCTCTCTGCTTCAATTATAGCTTTTTTTATAAGCTTTATCTCAGACTTGGTCTTTCTTTCCCGAATCGCTGAGATAATAGGTTCTGAAGATATTATTCTACTTTCAAATCCTAACTCTCTCAGGTAATTCTTCATCTTAATATAGAGCCCATGAGTAAGCCCATCGCAAATTTCACTGTCTTCGGAATAGTTCAAAGCAATGGTACGAGGATTCTCATTTTTTAAAATTTCCTGAAAAACACTCTTCAAACTTTCTTTATACCCGATTACATTTCTATAAACCCCTAATTCATCTACGCTCGCTATATCATACTCACCAGCTATTACAGCATCATTCCCATTTTTAAATAACATTATAACCGTTAACCATGTAACATCTCCAGGCAAAAGATAGGGAAGGATTGGATCACCATTTAAACCAGACTCTCTGGTAACCGTCATCCAGCAATCGATATTAAAATACTTTAAAAGACTCTTAGCCTGAGCAACTTTCTCCCTAATCAAATTTTCCTTCAGCATATAAAACTCATCATTTGCTAAATATACCTTGTCAATATTAACAATTTTATTTCAATTATTCACAAACATAATATGCATATAAAATAACATTTCTTGATTTTATCATACTTTAGATTTACTTTTAATTGTATTGAAAATAGAGGTAGAAATGGCTGAAAAAATTATAAGAGAGCCAGTAGTAGCCGGGATGTTTTACCCTGGATCAATAACAAGTCTGACCCAGCAGATAAACCAATTTCTAAATGAAGCACCCGATTTTGATATCAAACCTAAAAAGGTATATGGAATTATTTCACCACATGCAGGCTACATATATAGCGGTATTGTCGCTGCAGCAGGTTACAAATTTTTAAAAAATAATCCAGCAAAGGACATAATAATAACCGCTCCAAGCCACAAGGAATACTTTTTAGGAGCATCAATATTTCCCGGTGATTATTATCAGACACCCCTTGGGCTGGTAAAAGTCAATAAAGAAATTGGAACATTCCTGGCTGAAAATCACAAATATATTGACTTATCATATAGTGGACACAGGGAAGAACATTCTCTTGAGGTTCAATTACCATTTCTTCAGGTAATTTTTAATAATGACTTCAACATCGTACCAATTGTAATTGGAGAACATGATTTGAATGTAATAAATGAACTTTCGACAGCTCTGCAAGAGGCTTCAAAAAACCATAATTTTATAGTGATTGCAAGCTCTGACCTTTCCCATTACCATAGCTACGATATAGCTGTTAAAATCGACAGGCTACTTATAAATAAGCTCGAAAAATATAATTTGGAAGAGCTGGAAGAAGATTTTATAAGAAATAACCTTGAAGCCTGTGGAATAGCACCAATTTTAACGTTATTGAAATATGCTAAACTATCAGGCAGTCCTGTTTTCAAAACCCTTGATTATAAAAACTCTGGAGATACCTCTGGTACAAAATCACAAGTAGTTGGCTACCTTTCCGCTGTTATTTATGAACCATAATAAAAAAAATTCCTTTGCTTTACTTGGGGCAAGTAAGACAGGAATATCAATATCATACCATCTTAGTAAAAAAGGATATATCCCGGCATTCTGCTGGAATAGATCGAGTGAAAGATTAAAAAATGCTTTAAAATACATTGACTTTAAAAGATACTCCACTGATCTAAAGAATTTACCACAGAATATCGATTTTATGATAATTTCCATTAGCGATGATGCAATTGAATCCTTAGTTCAAAGATTATGCAAACTGCATTATGATCTTAATGACATTATTATCTTCCACACCTCCGGTGCTATTGGATCAAAAGCACTTTCCCCGCTTAAGAAAATAGGTGCAAAAACAGGTGCCTTTCACCCATTTATAAGTATTCCCGATATTGAAACAGGAATAAGCCTAATACCAGAAACACTTTTTACATGTGAGGGTGATATAGCAAATTGGCTAAAAAATCTTGCTGAAAAAATTGGAAAAATTGGGATAATAGTTACTGAAAAACAAAAGCTCATTTTACATACTGTTGCTGTGTTCCTGTTGAATTACACCGTTGGATTAGCAACTGAAATAAAGAAGCTCATGTCAACCAATCAATTGGAAATTGAAAATTTCAGAGAAGATTTCAATAAAATTTTTTCGAATAAATTTGACAGTTCCATTACCAATAATTTTAAAAAGGAAATTTCAGGCCCAATTTTGAGAGGTGATTATAATATAATAAAAAAGCACATTGAAATTCTGGAAGAATATCCTGAGCTCAAAAGTCTTTACTTGCTTTCTGGTAAAATAATATGTCAAAAACTAATAGAGAATAAAATGCCAATGTCTGAAAATATCAAAAAAATATTTATGTAGAACGCTAAGACACAATGAAGAAATTAATTACTTCAATATTTATACTAATACTCACCGTGAAAAATATTATTTATCCACAATTAAACCCGGATTGGATTCTAACGGAAATAGAAAATCGCAAAAAAAATTTTCAATTGCTAAAAACCACCTTAGAAACGCTCCCCAATGTAAAAAGAGACAACTACAATGTGACTTATTACAGAATAGAAATTAAAGTAGATATTGACAGTTCGATCATTTATGGAAATACACTAATAAAAGCTATATCTAATGAAAATAATCTATCTGAGATAAATCTGGACTTTTATGGTGTTGGGGAAAATATTCTAATTGACGAATTTTATGAAAATGTAAGAGATACATCCATTTCAAGAAATATCTTGAAAATAAATCTTCAAACTCCTGTAGAGTCAGGTAAAATATTTACAATAGGTATAAAGTATCACGGCCGACCTGCTATTTTTGGCAACGATGGATTTGTGTTCGATACCCATTTAGATACATCTGATAGTGTTAATTATCCAGTAATCTACACAATAAATGAACCATATTATGCAAGAAGCTGGTTCCCATGTAAGGATGTACCGAATGATAAAGCCGATTCAGTTGACATTTTTATAACAGTTCCCGATACTCTGGTAGCTGCCAGTAACGGTTGTCTTGTATCAATATATGAAGCAGAACATGGTTTTAAAAAATATCACTGGAAAGAAAATTACCCTATTTCAACTTACCTTGTTGCTATGTATATTAGTAATTACTATTCCTGGAGTCAGGAATATCCAGGTATAAAAAAAATGCCAATTTTTTACTGGGTGTTCCCCGAAGACTCGGTAAGAGCGAAAGAGAAACTACCAGTTACCCTGGAAATGATGGAGTTTTTCTCATCAATATGGGGCGAATACCCCTTCATAAATGAAAAATACGGACAGGTACAAATTACCTGGCCCGGAGGCATGGAAAACCAAACCTGCACTGGTATTGGTAGTTTCGACAGGTTGCTGATATGTCATGAACTTGCCCACCATTGGTGGGGAAACATGATCACCTGTGCAAACTGGAGAAACCTATGGCTAAACGAGGGTTTTGCAAGGTATGCCGAAGCTCTCTGGTTAGAGCATAAATATGGCAAACAGACCTTACATTCCTACATGAATCTTTTAAATAGACCTAACCTATGGAATAATTACACTCTTTACCTTCAAGACACAACCAATCCAGCTAAAATGTTTGATCTCACAGTTTACGATAAAGGAGCCTGGGTTTTACATATGCTGCGAAAAGTTGTTGGTGATACAAATTTTTTTAAAATTTTCAAAGAATACCGAAAAAGATTTGAATATCGGTCCACAACTACGGAGGACTTTCAAAGGGTGTGCGAATACATCTATGGTGACACTCTGAATTGGTTTTTCGACCAATGGGTGTACTCAGGTGGCATACCCAATTACTATATAACATATAGATTCTATTTTGGCAATGATAAAAATACTGTATACATAAAGATCAATCAAGGTCAAGCACAGAGCCCTTTCACTATGCCATTGGATATTCAAATAATTTCTAATACTAAGGACACCATTATCTCAGTATGGAATAATCAAAGAGTTCAGGAATATTATATTTACCTACCTGAAACCTTCGTACCTGAATCGGTAAAAGTGGACCCTGACGATTGGGTTTTAAAAACAATAAGTTATTCTAATATAATACCTGAATTGGGATACTACCCTGAAGGTATTCTCCTTTTGCAACCCTTCCCGAACCCATTCAATGATGTTTTAAATATTCCATTTTATATACCCGATGAGACCCCATTTAGAATTGATATCTATAACTTAATAGGTCAAGATATCGAGACACTAGTCAATAATAAATCAAAAAAGGGATACAATAAAATAATCTGGAATCCAATGAATATCCCTAGTGGAATATATTTTATAAAACTTAAACACAAAGATGGAACATTGTTTAAAAAAGTGCTTTATCTAAAATAGCAATGTTCTTTTTAACATTATGTTAAAAAAGATGTCTATTTATAATGAAAAAAATTAAATTGATCTTGCGATGAGAAGTTCTTTATTGATAATACTCATAATCATAATTTCAACATCATTAGAAGCACAATACTTCGGGAAAAATAAAGTTACATATGAACAATTTCAATGGAAAATTTTGCAAACATCCCATTTTGATATTTACTTCTATGAAGGAGGAGAAAACTTAGCACACTTCGCAGCAAAAATCGCTGAGGAAGCTTACGATGATTACTCTACTATTCTGCGTTGGAAAATAAATAAAAGGATAGTACTAATAATATACAATTCCCATAGTGATTTCCAGCAGACAAATGTTACTCTTGAAACACTGACAGAGGGTATTGCCGGTTTTACCGAATTATTCAAAAACAGAGCCGTTGTAGCTTATGACGGCTCCTATGATAACTTCAGACATGTAATAAGGCACGAACTCGTGCATGTATTCATCAATGATTTAATTTACGGTGGCAATATTTCAAGTGTCGTTTCGGGAGCTGTAACCCTAAACATACCTTTGTGGATGCATGAAGGTTTAGCTGAATTTATATCTATAGGATGGGACGATAAAGCCGATTTGATTCTAAGGGATCTTGTCATAAATAAACAGGTACCAAGATTTTCCAATCTCAATGGATATATGGCATATAAGGGGGGGCAATCTTTTTACTATTTTGTAACAGAGAGGTACGGACTTGAAAAAATAGGTGAATTATGGTCCAACATGAAAGGGAAAAAATCTGTTTCCCGAGGAATAAAAACAACCTTTGGAATCGAACCTGTAAAACTTGAGGAAAAGTGGCAGAAATGGCTAAAAAAGAAATTCTGGCCAGATTATCAGGATAGATCAGACATTGAAGATATAGCAAAAAAACTCACTGATCATGAAAAAGTAAATAGTTACTATAATGTCAGTCCTGCAATTTCCCCAAATGGAAACATGATTGCCTTTATGTCGGATAGGGATGGATACGCAGATATATTCCTGATATCAGCTCTCGATGGTAAAATGCTGAAAAAACTTGTAAAAGGGCAAAGAACTCCGGAACTCGAAGAATTAAAATGGTTAAATCCAAAACTCAGCTGGTCCCCTGACAACAAAAAAATAGTCCTTGCAGTAAAAAGCAAATTCCACGATGCTCTTCTTTTTGTCGATGTAAAAACAGGGAAACAGGAAAAAGTCACCTTCGATGAAGTTGATGAGATCTATACTGCCGATTGGTCGCCCGATGGTGAAAATATAGCTTTCATTGGTCTAAAAAATGATCGAACTGACCTTTATATCTATAGTATAAAAGATAAAAAACTCATAAGGTTAACAAATGACCAGTTCTCAGATTTTGAGCCAAGCTGGTCACCAGATGGAAAAAAAATTGCGTTTGTTTCTCAAAGAGGACTTTCTACTGATACTATAAAGTATGATAATGGCAACGTTGATTTTAACTCCTTCAATTATGCTGAAAAAGACATTTTTATATATGATCTTGTGACTAAAAAAGTAGAAAGGGTAACGGACACTCCCTGGGACGAAGAGTCCCCAATCTGGGCAAACACCAAAAATGCAATAATCTATACATCTAACTATAATGGTATATCAAACATTTTCGTCATCAATCTTGATACAAAAGAGAAAAAAGCAATTACAAATGTATCAACAGGAATATACCAAATTTCAATTTCTGATGATGATACCAAGCTATCATTTGCTGGATATTGTGATTTTGGCTGGGATATATACATTTATAGTAACCCATTAGATAAACCTGATGTAAAGGAGAAAATTAAACCAACAATATTTGCTAAAGAATTCCTCAAAGACACTGATAAAAACATAAGATATTATCCAATTTTTAAACCATCCAAAAAGAAAACGGAGTTAAGTAAAACAAAGATAATCAAACGGGGGAAGGACTTTTCCAGATATATCTTCGCACCGGGATATGAGAACTGGCAAATACCACAAAGACAGGACTCAATTTATAACAAACAAAGTGAAGGAGAAATAAGCCAGGATTCAGTAAGAATTAAAGAATACAAGACTAAATTCACTCTCGATCTTGTATACAGCTATTTCTCATATAGTTCTCTATGGGGATACAACGGCATAGCTGTTTTTGTAATAAGCGATATCCTCGGGAATAATAGGATAACTATAGCTACAGAGAACAATATTAATCTTAAAAACAGTGATTATTATATCGCTTATGATTATTTAGCTAAAAGAACAGACTATTCATTCTTGATCTTTAACAATGCCGACTTTATATCAGTATCGTCCTATAGCTTGCCAGAACCACTACTCTACAGATTCAGAAACTACGGTGGCTACATAGCTGCTATATACCCAAAGTCTATATATGAGAGGATTGAAATTTCTGTTTTATCATATAATGTAAAAGCTGAGGGTTTTGGATATTTTACAGGACAAAAATACTATGAGTATAATATTAATACAATATTGCCAGGGATAAACTGGGTATATGATAATTCCCTCTGGAGTTACTTTTATCCTATCGATGGTTGGAGGATATGGGTAGGATTAATTACAAGTCCAAAATATAAAAATACAAGTCTTTCCTTTACCACTGTAAAAGCTGATATTAGAAAGTATTTTAAGACAAGTTTTGAGTACTCTTTTGGCATAAGATTATCTATGGGAATGAGCAATGGAGAAAATCCTCAGAGGTTCTTTGTCGGTGGAGAAGAAAATTGGATGAATTACAGATTGAGCAGAAGACATAATTATGGTAACCTGAGCGATTTATATTTTTCTGAGTTTATCACTCCATTAAGAGGGGCAAGGTATTACGAAAGAGAAGGTACGCGATTCTTTCTTATCAATGCTGAATTTCGATATCCCTTTATAAAATACCTGTCACTTGGCTGGCCACTCCCAATGACAATGGGTGGAATTCATGGAGTAACATTCCTCGACATTGGTTCTGCCTGGTATGGAAACGATTTTCATCCCTTTGGTAAAGACACTTATCGCGGATATTATATGGATGATCTTGTGATGGGAACAGGATTTGGAACACGTATATATGTAGGAATAGCTCTTTTGAAAATAGATGTTGCCTGGAGATATGATCTTGACAGGTGGTATAAACCGCTATGGATGTTTTCACTTGGTGTAGATTGGTAAATTTTTAATATAGAATAGATGTTGCTATTATAAAATATACCGAAGTCCCAACGATATCGCATATTGTTGTGATAAGAGGGGTGCTGGCTGTAGCTGGATCTCTTTTTAGTTTTGTGAAAATAAAGGGTAGTGACATTCCCAATAAACTCCCAACAATAACATTTACCACCATTGTCAAAAAGACAATAATGGATATTTTTATACCACCTCTTGCAATACCAATAAAAAATATCCCAACTCCTGCCGTAATACCAAGAGCTATTGAAATCAACAATTCTTTGCCAATAAGTCTTGCCCAATCATTTAATCTAACATTTCCTATTGCAAGCGCTCTCACCATTAGTGTGGAACTCTGAGACCCTGCATTCCCAGCCGTTGCAATTATAACTGGTAAAAATGTAACAAGAACCGCATATTTTGCAATTGTACCCTCAAAAAAACTAATCACTCCTCCTGAAAAAATATTCATAAATAAAAGAACAAGAAGCCATGGCATTCTACCCCTATATAAGCTCCTAAAAGACATCTCTTTAATATTCGTAACGAGGTCTTCCTCCTCTGTAAGACCAACACCACCTAACTTCCTGAAATCCTCTGTACTTTCTTCTTCCATAACATCTATAATATCATCAACGGTAACAATCCCAATTAAAACTCCATGTGAATCAGTAACAGGTAACGCAATAAGATCATATTGCTTAACTAACTGGACAGCCTTTTCCTGGTCTTCATATGCAGAAATGGATACAAAATGTCTATCCATTAACTTTTCAACTTTATCGTCAGGATTTGCTAAAATAAATCTCCTGATCGGTATATCATCTATCAATTTCCCATTATCATCTATTACATAGACCATATCAATTGTCTCTGCATCTTTACCATTTTTACGGATATAATCCATAGCCTCCTTAACTGTCCAGTAAGGCTTTACAGCTACATATTCTGGTGTTATTAATCTTCCCACAGTATTTTCGGGATATGCAAGAATTTGAAGAGTTTCTTTCCTCTCTTCTGGCGGGAGTAACTCAAGCAACATTTTAGTAATATTTCCTGGCAACTCCTCAAAAAGCTCTGTCCTTTCATCAGGCTCAAGCTCCAGTATCAGGTCCCGAATCTGCCTTTCGTTCAATTTTTTAAGAATAGCTTCCTGCTTAGAATGCTCCATTTCTGTAAATGTATCGCCAGCTTGTTCTCGTGATAATAACAAGAATAAAATGCCTGCCTCCTCGTCAGACAGCCCTTCAAGAAGATCAGCTATATCTGATGGGTGACAATCCTTCAGAAACTCCTTAAGACTTCTGAAGTCCTTATCTTTAATTAATTCTCTTATTTCCGGAATAACAAGCTCCCTAAACATTGTTCAAATAAATCTTTTAATAAAACTATGTATTATTTATCAATCATTTCATACCTCTCAAGTACATAATGAGCTCTATTTAGTAGAGATTTTGGAGATATCGAACTTCCTACTGCCTCTTTCATCCATTGATCAGGGGTTACTTCTCCAATTTTACACATTCTCAACATTTCTTCGCCAACGATTTTACCCTTCATATAATCTTCTATTTGGAACTGAATAATATGACCAATAGGATAATCCGGAAGATATAAACCTGCGTCTATCATGTGTGAATATATCGCAAGAATAGGTTCATCTTTTATTCCAAAAACAGGATAAAAATATTTATTCCATACTTCCTTAGAAATCTTTATAACGGCATTTTTTAACTCCTCCGTTGTAGCATCCGGGTTATTATACATCCATTTCCAGACACCAATATCAACAAGTGATACACCAGCAATCTCACATACGGACCATAGCTGATGTAAGATATTCAAATCCCCCTGATCAGAATCGTCTAAACCTAATAATTGTAAATCTCTTTTTTGAAATAAAAATGCAAACGCTTCTGTGAATGCAGTATTAGGAACACCATGAAGAAAATAATAGTCAATCATATTCAACGATATTACCTGCTCTGTGTTATGACCAAGTTCATGAATCGCAATGTTATATGCCTTATAATCCATACCTTCCTCAGAAAACCTTGTACGGAGATGTGCTTTATCGTCCCTTCTTTCTGCACCCATCGCATGTCCGGCTCCTCTTGCAGGATCAACTTCTATTTTACTTGCAATAAATGTTGCTATATCTTTATCAAAACCAAGCTTCATTAAAATGCTAGGAATATCTTTCTCAAATGCTTCTATATCAGGACATCTCTCTTTTACTAACCTGTCAAGTTCTTCCTGTTTGTATTTACTCTGTCCCCTTAACCCTGTATACCATATATCAAAAGGTTCCAGTTTTCTTCCCAGCTTTTTCTCAATTATCTTTGCAGTTCTTCTGAATTCATCTGACGACAATAGCTCATCTAACATTTTTACTACTGTGTCCTCAGGTATTTCTCGATCTAGATTAAATCTTCTATCAATAAAGGTAGGATAAGATGGATAATATTGATCCATCCTTTTCTCAGCATTAAAAATAGCGAGTAAATGCTTATATCGTGTATTAGGTTCTGGAGTATTATCAGCATTTTTCCCTATTACCTGGTTTGAATAAACCTTCCAATCAACATCAGGGTTATTAATTACCACTTTCGGGATCTCTTGATAAATAATCTTCTTCATTACTTCATAAATCATTTTCTGCTTTTCGAACCCATCAGGTTCTTTATAGAGTTGTTTCAACTCATCTCGTAAGCCCCAGTGGGATATTAATTTTAATCCTTTCGGAAACAATCTTTTGCCGTCCTCTGTTAGCAAATTGTGCATATAGATATTGTAGTTGCTTATGTAATTATCAGCTTTCAAAAAAGCTTCATGAACTTCCTGCTGTACTTCCGAGGGAACTCTGGATATTACAGTTTGTGCTAATCTCACCTCTGCCCACTTCTTTCTATCCCATTCTCCACCATAACGTAGACATTCCTGTAAGGTTTTCTTTTCCCAGTTCAAAAGTATGAAAAAAGCCAATTTACTCTTAAATAAATCCTCCTGGAGGTGGGATGATAGATTAAAACTCGCAATCATAAGATCAACGGGATAGATAGGACCCACATCAACATGAATATTCCACTGCAGTTCTCTTTCCATCTGTAATAGCAAACCGTTTATTGTTTCAAAAGCCGATTCTATTCGCATAAAACTGCTATCTAGCCTTTTTTTATCTGCTATAAAACTATTCATACAAAAATTTTCAAAGTCTTTCAAACTTCCATCTTCTTCAGACCAGAATTTTCTAACCTGCTCCACCCCAATTTTTATACGATCAGACGCCTGAATCCCAAACTTTTCAATCATTTTATCGACTACTTTTTTTGCCTCCTCCTGACCAATCATATATCCCTCTTCTTTTTCCATACAAGAATAACCGAAAATTATAATAGCTAAAGATAAAAATGTAAACACTCTCCTCATAAAAGCTTCCTTTTGATCTACTACATTACACTTACCTCATCAGACAATTCATTTATATCATCAGGTTTTCGTGGAAAATACCTCGAAAGTACCTTACCCATTTTTTTAACTACTTTTACAACACCTTCCATATATTTGCCTTGTTTGAAATAACTTGTTAATTCTGAGGCAATATTGTCCCAGACCTCCTGATTAACCTTTTCATTTATACCGCTATCAGCCAGTATCTGGAATTTTCTCTCATTTAATAAAATGAACAGTAAAATCCCTGTCCTATCTCTGGTCTTATCCATACCAAGCCGATAAAATTCATATAATGCAAGCTCAAAAATATTTTTCTTCCTGAGGCGCCAGGGCTTCTTATTGTAAATACTTACTCTGATCTCACCTGAAGTGTTTTTCTCAACCTCCGTACAAGTACGTGCAATTTTTTCTAAGTCTTCTTTTTTGAAATATTTATCTATTAGTGCCATATCTATCACCAGCCACCTGAGGCACCACCTCCTCCAAATCCGCCTCCACCACCAGAGAATCCACCGAAACCTCCTCCAGAACTTCCTCTAAAAAATGATCCAAGACCTACTCCTGCCCAGAACCATCCCATTCGTCTGCGTCCAGGAAGTAGGAAAAGAATCATTAAAATTATAAAAGTTATAAGTGAGCCTATTGATTTACCTACTTCTTTTTCAGAAATCTCCCTCTCAGGCTCTGCGAAAAACTCTCCTCTTATAGCACCAATTATTCCATCTATTCCAGCACTTATACCCTCATAATACAATCCTTTCTTAAAATATGGAGCAATTTGAGTTCTTATAATATTAAATGCAACTATATCAGGTAAAGAACCCTCAAGCCCATAACCAACCTCAATCCTTATTTTTCTTTCTGCTATAGATATAAGAAGTAGGACACCATTATCTCTGCCTTCCGCACCAAGCTTCCACTTTTCTGCCACTCTTATTGAAAAGTCCTCAAGTGACTCCTCTTTAAGTGATGGGATTATCAAAACTGCTATCTGATTCGTTGTTTGCTTTTCGAATAGATACAGCTTTTCCTCAAGTCTGTAAACCTGGCTTGGAGTTAGTACCCCGGCCAGATCCATAACTCTACCTTTAAGTGGTGGTATTTCAAGAGAGTATAAATTAACTGCAAGGACAAATATTACCGTCAGGAATAGTAAAAGATTTCTCATTTAAAACTGTACCTTCGGCGCTTTTTCAGCACCCTGTTCTGCTTTAAAGTATGCTTTTCTTTCAAATCCAAAAAGTCCAGCTATAATATTGGTCGGGAACCTACGGATTCTCGTATTATATCTTCTCACCACTTCATTAAATCTCCTTCTTTCAACAGCAATCCTGTTCTCAGTCCCTTCCAATTGTGCCTGCAGAGAAAGGAAATTCTCATTAGCTTTTAGCTGCGGGTAGTTCTCTGCTACTGCCAAAAGTCTCGCAAGAGCTGAACTTAGCTCCCCTTGAACTTGCTGGAACTTATTGAATGCCTCTGGATTATCCAATATTTCCGGTGATAATGTTATCTGTGTTGCTTTTGCTCGAGCCTCAGTAACCGCTTGAAATGTCTCCCTTTCATGCTTTGCATAGCCCTTTACGACCTCAACCAGATTCGGAATCAGATCTGCTCTTCTCTGGTACTGATTGCTCACCTGTGCCCATGCACTATTTACTTCCTCCTCCAGTCTTACCAGAGAATTATAACCCCCAATAAAATAAAAAATCAGAAATACTATTATTACTCCGATAATTAATAGATTTAACCTGCCTGACCTCATGTTACCTCCAATTTTAAAAATTCTTTGCAAACCTCTAAAAATTTATTTATCTCGCCAATTGTATTATAAAAATGAGGAGATACTCTTATCACACCTTCCCTCATACTAACTTCAATATTATTTTTCCTAAGGTAGCTTATCAATAATTCGGATTTTCTTTTCTCATGTGGATAAAAAGAAACTATCCCGGATCGGACGTTTCTATCCATGTTGGAATTTAATTTTAAACCTTCTCTACAGAAATTATCATAGATCAAATCAATTAGTGCCATAACATAATTATAAATATTATCAATTCCAACCTCTAATAATAGTTCCAGAGACGCAACACCACCCACAATTCCAGCACTGTTAAAACTTCCCAATTCATATCTCCTCGCACTTTCTGTCAGCTTTTGATTGTAGTTTAAAAAATCCTCAGGATCTTTGACCGATGTCCAGCCCACAAACTTCTGCTTTATAATCCCCTGTAACCTTTCACTCGCATACAAAAATCCGACACCCTGTGGACACAATAACCATTTATGACCACCACATGCCAAGGCATCTATTTTTGCCTCTTCTACATCAACAGGTATTACACCTACTCCCTGTATCCCATCAACAAAAAATATAATATCATTATTATGACATATTTCACCTATTTCTTTTAAATTAATACGGTAACCTGTTATAAAATCCACAAAACTTGCACTTAACATTTTCGTTCTTTCAGTGATATTTTTACTTAAAACTTCTTGTGTCAATCCTCCCTCAGGTTTTGGCAAAAATTTTACTTTCACACCCTTTTCTCTCAAATTTAAAAAAGGATATACATTTGCCGGAAATTCCCTCTCTGGAATAAGAATTTCATCTCCTTCATGCCAATCCAAGCCAGATGCAATTGTATTTATCCCCTGACTGGTGTTTTGTAAGATAGCGACTCTATCGGGTTGTGAGTTTATAATTTTGCCAAATAAATATCTCAGCCTGTCCTTTTTCCCTAGTATCCATTCCCAATTGTTTATCTTGCTACACTGTCTTTGCTTTAAGTATTCATTGATTGCAGATACTGTACTGTCAGGCAGAGGGCCAGTCGCTGCATTATTCAAGTATATTAACTCATCACAAAGGCTAAATTTATTCCTTATATAATTTATATCGAACATGCTAACAACTATCTGTAATTTTGCTAACTTCTTAAACCAATAACCTGCCGTCTTTCATGACCAGTTCCTCATCAAACCACACAGTTGGCTCAAGTAATATTACATCCTGATGTATACAGCTGTTGTTTTTACCACCCGGGTAACTGCTATTTGTTCCGAAAGCAATATGCACAGTCCCTAACACCTTTTCATCCTCCAGAATATTTCCAGTTATCTTTGCACTGGGATTCGTTCCCATCGCAAACTCAGCTATGAATTCAGAGTTATTATTCCCATCAATCTTTTTTGCATTCTCAATAAACTCTTTAAAGCGCTTTCCTGAATCATTTGAAGTATCAATATCAGTAATATATCCATCCTTCAATGTTATCTTCGTTGGCTCAGTTATAAGCTCTCCACTTATATTCGCTACAACTACACCGTTGGCATTCGTTGGTGCACATTCAGTTTCCCCATCAGGGAGATTAACAATCATACCGGGTTTATGACACAACCCATCAGACACTTCTGCAGGATTACCCAGTTCAACAGTAAAATCTGACCCGTAAGGTGTCGTCACCTTAGCAACTTTTGCTCTTTCAAAATATTCAAGAAGCTTATGAGATATCTTAGAAATCTCATTATAATCTGCGTTCAATCCACGTATAAAAATATCCTCGGTTATTCCAGGCATTGTTGCAACCCGAGCTTTAAAAATTTCACAAGCTCTTTTCCTTGCACGAGTGTGGGTTATGCTTGTAACTGTTATTCCAATTATTACATCTGCATCAAACATCTGTTCCGCAACCCATTGTGGAGGTTCCTCTCCATTCATCTTACCTCTGGGATATACAATCATACGAGTCTCACGAGTTAATTTATTACCAACCTCAAATAATGCCTCTGCCATGGAGAGCATTTCAGGGTTGGTCACTATTAAAAAGTGCTCACCAGACTTCAACGCCATACATTGCTGGAGAGCAATTTTAGCCGATTTTGCTAATAGCTCTTTTTTCTCCAATATAATCCTCCCGTATTTATTTTTAATCAGTAATAATATAGAGGATCAATGTTAATTCTAATATCATACCCCTTTATATTACTACTTATCAATCTTTCCAGCTTTACTGAAATCCCTTTAGGACTTTTGCCTTTATCCTTCACTGGAATTATATCAAAAATAATAACTTTATGGTCATCTTTTTCAATGACTCTCAAATCATGATATTCTTCTATATCCCCTGTACTTTTAATAAAACCGTCCAGAATTTTCTTGACCTTTCCAACCAGTGGATTATCTATGTCAATTGGATCAACATGTATAGTAATATTTGCATCAACATACTGCTGTATTTTTTCCCTCAGGTTTTCTACAATATCGTGTGCTTCATCCTGTGTCAGTTTTTTATCTACTTCTATATGAAAGCTTATGAATTTTTTTGAGCCATAGGAATGGATCATTACATCGTGAATACCATAGATTCCTTCAGATCTATTTGTAAAACCTTTTAGCCACTGGATAAAAGTCAAATCCGGTGCTACACCTATAAGCTGATTTATAGAATTTAAAATAAATCTATATCCTGAATAGGCAAGCACCAACCCAATCAATGAGGCAAATACACCATCTAAAAAATTTAACCCGAGCTTCGAGGAAAGAATTGCAACCAATACAAAAATGGAACTAATAGCATCACTATAATGATGCATCGATTCTGTCATAAGTAGGTCTGAATTTCCCTTCTTTGATAGCCTATGTGAAAAAATACCAAGCCCAAATTTTAATATTATTGTCAATAATACAAACAGAACAAGGGGAATAGAAAATTTAATAGAAATACTTCTATAGATTCTTGGGATACCCTCCCTTAAAAATTCAATACCAACCACGATTAAAATAATTGCCATAGCAAAAGTAGAAACATATTCCACCCTTTCGTGACCGAAAGGATGTTTTGGGTCCGCAGGCTTAGAAGAAACTTTTGAACTAATCAGTACCAGAACAGATGTACCAACATCAGATAATGAATGAAATGCATCAGCTATCAATGATAGAGAATTAACAATAAAACCGACTATAATTTTCGATATAAAAAGTAAAATATTTAATAGAATTGAAGACCATCCCTCAATACGCTGATAACTAAAATTCACTCTATTATTTTTACTATAATAATGCATTTTGCTAATAAAAAATTAAATCAATGTCAAAAATGTTAGATGAATTTATTCACCATAAATGTTGGTTTCAAGGTTAAAAATAAATTTTTTAAGTTGTAATATGATAAAACTAATTTATTAAACCTATGTAAAATAGTTCCTATTTCTTACCCAATAGTAAATCAAAAAAATTTCTAATACGACCGTCTTCGCTAAAATCATAAACTACCAAGTCTGGTTTTAATGCTAAAACATCCTTTTCCCATATCCTCCTTCTAATAACTGCTATGGACATCATATTATTTTCTTTAGCACAGATCACATCCCATGTAGTATCCCCTATAATTACAGTATCCTGACTATTAAAAGATTCCCCAAACATTTTCCCAGCCCTCATAAGAGCTATTTTCGCCAATTTAATTCTATCCTCCGAGTCACTTCCATATACCCCAAAAGAAAAATACTTATCCAAACCAAATGCCTTTAACTTTATAATAGCACCCTTTTCCACATTTCCCGTTAAAACACCAATTCTGACATTCAAACTTGAAAGATACTCAAGAAAACCAATAGTATCAGGATAAACAAATTTATCATCTCTTTCCGGGAATATTCTTTCAAAATGCACAAGATACCTATCAATCACTTCTTTTATTATACCATCTAGATTTTTTCCATTTAAATACCCAAGCTTTATCATGGCATTTCTGACGATAAGTGGGTCAGTCAAACCGGCCATATCCCAAACGCGAAGCATATACTCCTTCCCTGTTACTTCCTTAATAGCCTCATAAAGAGCTAATCTCGGTGCCAGACCGGGGGATAAAAGAGTCCCATCTATATCAATCAATATAAGCAACTTTCTCATTTATAACCTTCATACAACATTGCACTTAGTAGTTTATCTACCTCTTCATTACCCAGCAGTACTTCAACAATTTTCAAAGCAAATTTCATTGCCGCACCTGGTGACCAACCAGTAATGATTCTTCCATCTACTACAACATCCAATTCAACAGCCTTATTGTCAACCATATCCCTTGTAGATGGATGAATAGTAAACTTCTTACCATCCAGCAGACATGCTTTGTACAAAACCACTGGCGCAGCACATATTGCGCAGGCATATCCACCTCTTGAGTAAATATATCTTACCAGTTCAAGCACTCTTTCATCATCCCGCAAATTGACCGATCCAGGCATACCTCCAGGCATCACAATTAAATTATATTTGTCCCTATCCACATCATCTAATAGCATATCCGCCCGTAGCGTAATGCCATGAGAGCCTTTTACATCCAATGATTTAAGCCCTGCCACATCAACGTTAATTCCTGCTCTCCTTAATACATCTACTATTGTTACGCACTCAATCTCTTCAAATCCCTCAGCAAGAGGTAATAACGCATTATATTCTTTCATGGGCACCTCCTTTCTCAAAAAATTGTTAAAAATAATTTAACAAATTGGCAACCCTTTTAAAATACATACATCTAATAAGCTGTCATTTCTATTTTGATTTTTTAAGAAGGAGAAAAAAGTGAAGTTAGCAATGAAAATAGTCTTAATATCAATCTATTCAATATCACTACTGGTACTGATGGCCTTATCTTATAATAGAGTAAATAATTCAATTAATTCATGGATGAATGAAAATAACAATCGGAGTGAAACTGTCATAGAATTAGCAATTAGAAGATAAAAGAACCGTTCTGGTTTATTCACATTTATAAAGCTTAGTAATGGTAATTGAATAGATAGAAGCCACTTGAAAAATTAGATTAATTTAAAGATAAAGCTTTTTTCACTTTTTCAAGACCATCCATAGCATTTTTGCCAAAAAGATCAGCACCAATTTCTCTGGCAAAATCCTCTGTTATTGGTGCCCCTCCCACTATTATAATTGAATCAATACCATTATCCTTCAAGACTTTAACAGTATTTTTCATGTTTACCATTGTTGTAGTAAGTAATGCACTTAATCCGATCACATCTGGTTGCAACTTTTTCGCCTCTTCCAGAAACATTTCCTCAGGAATATTAATTCCAAGATCATATACCTCAAAACCAGCCCCTCTGAATACAATTGAGACAATATTTTTCCCAAGGTCATGTAAATCGTCTTTAACAGTTCCCAAAAGGAGTTTCTTTCTTGAGCTTACACTTTCAACACTAAAGTGTGGTTCTAAAATATCAATACCGCTTTGCATAGCCCTTGCAGCTACCAAAACTTCAGGAATAAAAATTAATCCATCTCTAAACTTTTCTCCTACAACACTCATTCCCGCAAGCAGACCCCTATTAAGGATTTCTTCAGCAGAAAAACCCTTATCCAGCGCTTCTTTTACAAGATTCTGCACCTTATTTACGTCACCTGCCTCAATTGATTTACCAATTTGCTGTAAATATTCATCTTTCATTATTCTATCTCCCTCTTATTTTAATAAACCTGTCAAAAACACTTTCAATTTAGCATAATTTAAATAAATTATTCTGTGAAAAGTAAGAATTTGTTATATTTATTATACTATATTTTATAGGGAGGTAACTATGAAACTCTATCATGCTTATCCAAAACTTGTTAACATCGTGGGAACATCTTTTGAAGATAAGACTAACTATATGGCTGTAGCATGGCATACTTACCTCTCTTTTGATCCACCACTTTATGGCATTGCCATAGCGGAAAAAAGATTTACCTATCAGCTATTAAAAAAAAGCGAGGAATTCAACTGCAATTTCCTTCCTTATGAAAAAATAAAAATAGCACATGGCATCGGTAGGATAAGTGGTAACGATGTAGATAAAATCAAAGTTTTAAACATTAAAACTTCCTCGGGTGTTAAAATTAAAACACCCTATATAAAAGACTCATACGCTGTAATAGAATGCAAACTTCACAAAATAATAAAAACTGGTGATCATGTATTTTTAATTGGAAGAATTGTACACATAAAATACGATAAAAGTAAATTTACATCTGAGGAGCTTCTCAATACAGATGCAGTTACTCCAATTCTATATCTAGGAAGCAACACCTATTTGAAAGTTGAGAATTATAAAATTGAAAAATATCCACAGGAAATAAATCTTGATGAATGGTTATAAAAGGTTACTTTTGCTTTTAATTATTCTTTTTACAATAAATTACGATACTCTGAACGGTATTGACAGAAGAGCTTTTGAATATAGTTTTAAAGCATACTCAAAACATATTTTAAAATCCGGTAAGACTATTATAAACTTAGAATACCATAAAAATATATTCATTGCAGGGGCAACCTCCCTCCCCATTGCATTTATAATTGACAAAAAATTACAAACTCAAATACAGAAAAATCCGATTTACCCTGATTATATTTCAAAAATTGGTGACCTATATGGTAACCCGCTTGGATATGTGATAGTCGGAAGCTACATAATTTACGATAATATATTTACTAAAAATCAACTCAATACAATGGTTTCTCAGTTTGTATTTTTATCTGAGTCAGTTCTGTTAACTGCAACTATAACTTCAATTTTAAAAGAGATAACTAACCGCCAGAGACCAAATAAAGAAAGTTTTATGTCATTCCCATCAGGACACACATCTGGCTCATTCGCACTTGCTGCAGTCGTCAATAAACTATACGGAAAAAAAGCTGGTACAGCAGCATACATCATGGCCGCTTTTGTAGGCACAACAAGGATAAATGATAATAAACACTATTTATCAGATGTGATAGTAGGAGCTATGCTAGGAACATTGATCGGAAGAAGTTTTGCTAAAAACTATAATGATAATCTTATAAAAATATTTTTTGAACCTACTACCAAATCTGTCTCGCTATTTTATGAATTTTAGAGAGTTCCTTAATAAGGAAAAATTTATAGTTCTTGATGGACCTATGGGGACAGAATTAATCCGAAGGGGAATAAAATTTAAAACCAAACTCTGGTCTGCAGAGGCTATATTTGATAACTGGGAAATAATACAAGAAATCTATATTGATTACATAAAAGCTGGAACAGACATTATAACTACAAACACATTCAGAACCAACCCATGGACATTTCAAAAATTAGGTTATTCACTTGAAACATTAGAAAAATACATTAATCGTGCGGTTTGGATTGCAAGAAATTCTATAGAAAAGAATAAATCTAAGCGAAGAGTATTCATTGCAGGATCAACCTCACCGTTGGAAGATTGCTATTCTCCAGACTTATCCCCTGATTTCGAAACATCATACAGGTATCACAAAATAACTACCAGATTACTGAAAGAAGCCTCTGTGGACTTTATACTAATTGAGACAATGAATACCATAAATGAAGCATTAGCTGCTTCAAAAGCTGCAAAAGAAACCGGATTACCTGTAGCAACTAGTTTTGTTCTACGAGAGGATGCCAGAATATTAAGTGGTGAGGACCTAATCGAGGGATATCATAAACTATACGACGTGGGCATTGATATATTCTCTATAAATTGTACTCATTATTCAGTAATAGAAATTATCCTGGAAAAGCTATTGAAAATAGTAAAAATTCCAGTTTGTTTATATGTAAATGCAGGGATACTTAAAAATGGTAAATGGTATGATGATAAAGAGTTCACGCCAGAAAAGTACCGGAAAATAGCTTTAAAATGGTATAAAATGGGTGTAAAAATAATTGGAGGCTGTTGCTTCACTACAGCTAAATATATAAAAAGTATAAATAGGGCTAAAAAATTATTGTTGAATAATTAAAAAAATTATTACTATATTACATGTAACTAAGTTATATGAAGTATGAATCAACAAATTAATAAATGGGACATAGTCTTAATATCAATAAATAAGAATAATCAGCAGATAAAAAGACCTGCTCTTATAGTCTCACCAAATGAATATAACAGAGAAGGTTACTCAGTTATATTCCCTATTACAAGTAATATTAGTAGTATCTCCAATATAGATTACAAAATCAATTTCTGGAAAGAAGCAGGACTACCTAAATCAGCCATTGTAAAATTATGGTTTGCTACTATTTCAAATTCTATAATAACAAAGAAAATTGGTACCCTGCATCAGGAAGACATTTTTAATATTTTAAAATTATTATAAGGAGATTAATTATGGGAGTAATGAGTATTAGAATAAAAGATAAGAATAAAAAGCTACTTAAAATAATTGCATCCTATGAGGGAAAAACAATCGGTGGTTTTATCGAAGAACTTCTGGAAGACTATATAGAGAAAAATAAAGATAGGCTCCATTTTCTTACACCGCAGGTAGAGACTTTCGATGTAACAGGTCTTTCAGCACAGGCATTTCTTGACTGGGATAATAAGGAAGATGAAATCTATGACAAGCTATAACAAATGGGATATTGTACTTGTAAAATTTCCTTTCACATCTTCAACAACTACTAAAAAAAGGCCGGCTCTTATCCTGTCAACTAATAAAATCGACGGCACAGAGTCATGTACAATTCTTATGATAACGTCAGACATAAAATCTAAAAATTATGGAGACTATACAATAAAAAACTGGCGGGAAGCTGGTTTGCCAAAACCAGCTGTCGTAAAAATGCGTTTTGCAACAATACCAACCAGCATAATAGACAAAAAGATTAGTCAATTGGACAAGAAAGATATTGATTATATTATTGATAAAATTATTGAGTTCTTAACCCACTAATTCTTTTTTACTGGCATCCAGATTTCTTCTACAATCTTAAATTCACCTGGAGTACCTCTTATATATAAAATTTTATATCCTAAATCACTTGATTTATCGGACTTGTAGTGCTGTAAAAACTCGACTCTCCACAGGTATTTATCCTCACTCAGTATCACTAAATTTTCTGCCTTAATATCAACCCAATTCAACTTGCTGAACACATTTATCTTATAATCAATCCACTTTTTGTAATTAAACTTTCCGGACTTAAAAGAATCATCATAGAAATTTTCATATTTATTAATATCAAGCTTCATCCATGAATCAAGCCACTTTCTAACAAAATCCTCCAAGAGTTCACTTATAATAGTCAGGGAGATTACTTTTTCTTCTTCATAGATAATTTTCCATTTACCCTTTTCAGGCAAAAGTACATAATAACTATTCAGGTTTTTAACTACTTTATCCGTTAATATGCTAAATTTCGCAAACAAATATGCAAATTCCCCCTGTTGAAAAACCATAGCACTATCGCAATTTACATCCAGCCACTTAATCGTATTCTTATCAATTTCTAACTCACTCTTTTTGAAAGATAAACCACGATCAATACTATCCCTGTAATAAATAGAGTAAAGTTCCTTAACCTCTTCAGGATCTCTGCTATAACGACGATTCACAAACTCTTTTAAATATTCATTCCAATAATGAATTTTACTTCCATAAGTATCATCATCTATAAATTTGATGGTGTCAACAATAAAAATATTACCATTGGAATTTTGCAGAAACTCAAGAAAAGTAACCAGATTTTTGGATTCTAAATATATAGCTGGATATTTCTTACGTTTAACAAAATTTGTTTCAATTATTATAGATTTGCTGATAATATCTCTCGGATAATAGTTTTTTAATAATAACCTATTATTAGTTTGTGTAAGATTGTATACCCCATTGTCTATTGCACTTTTATCTATTTTTAACGAATCGAGAATTGAAAATCCCTTTATTTTTTCCCATTCCATAAAATATGTTTTTCTAGTACTAGACTCTAAAATTGTAATATAAGATTCTTTTATTCCTTTTAAATAATATACTCCCTCTATACCTATACCAAAAAGATATACCTCAACATTAATAATTATTGTAAGGGCGATAATTATGATCTTTAAAAGCCTATTTAAAGTACAATACATCACTAAAAAATAAACTTTTTTTTTCTCACATACAATATCTTAAAATTATTCAAAATTGTACAGAAATATGATTATTTATTATTTTTTATTATATAATAAAAATTTTTACTAAAGTTTATAAAAATCTAATCGATAATACTTATGTGTAATGAATTTTATTGATTTTTGAAAATTTTTGACAGGGAAGTAAAAGAAAAAAACAGGGAGGTTAAAAAATGAGTGACCTTTTGAAAATTTACACAAACGTCCAGGCGATGAAAGCCCGCATCTCTTTAAACAAGATTAATAGAGAGATGGGAACACTCCAGGTAAGACTTGCAACAGGGAGAAGAATTAACTCTGCTAGTGAGGATCCAGCGGGATATCACTTAGCAAAAACGCTGGAAAGAAGAAGAAGGGGTTTGGAAGTTGCCCTCCAGAATGTAAGAAATGCCCAGAATATCCTTGATGTTGCCGAAGGTGCATACCAGAATGTAATGGATATTCTTCAGACACTAAAAGAAAAAGTTACCCAGGCAGCAGACTACAGCCTTTCTTCAACTCAGAGACAGGCTATCCAAGCACAATTAAATGCCTTATTGGAAGAGATTGATGATATTGTAAGCGAGACCAAATTCAATGAATCCAACCTTATTAATGGAAATTATAGTGGTTACTTTCATACTGGAGAGGGATCAGATGATCAAATGTTTATATCCTTACAAAACGCAGATTCTGCCGCTTTAGGTCTTGATGGTATTTCTCTAAGCACTCAGGCTGACGCCAGTGCTGCGATAGCATCATTTTCAACTGCTATTGATACTCTTGCTAGCATTATCCAGGATATCGGTGAATATAAAGTAAGGCTTGCCGCCAAGGAAGATATGCTTGAAGTGGCAATTACAAATACTGACTCTGTACGAAGTACAATTGAAGATGCTGATTTTGCAAAGGAGCAAATGGAGTTGCTTAAATTGCAAATATTACAACAAACAGCAATAGCATCATTGACACAGGCGAACACTGCCCCCCAGGTGGTACTGAACCTATTCAGATAATCCGCTTTCTGAAAACCAGAACCTGAAGAATCTTTGAGATAGAGAGGAGGGCATGCAATGTCAAATGGAATAATGAGTGTAAAAGAGGTTGCAAATTATTTGAAAATAAAAGAACAAACCGTGTATCGCCTGGTCCAGCAGGGCAAAATCCCAGCTTTGAAAATTGGAGGGCAGTGGAAGATAAAAAAAGAACATATTGACAGGCTATTTGAAGAAATACTGAGCGAGAAACTCAGGGAAATAAAGAAATAGTAACTCCGTTAAAAAAGAAAACAAATTGCCCCCTTGCATAATGTAAGGGGGCTTTTTATTTTATATTATGAAAATTTTAACTCTAAACTCCCATGAAGCCTATGTCTGTCTTCTAACAAAACTTGGTTATCCGATCGATATTGTGGACTATCTTCCTGGGAGATATACAAAAAAATGGGATGAGAGAATAAGACCCATACCTGAAAACGCAGAACTAATAACTTTAGAGGAAGCTAATAAAAGAAAATATGATGTAATTATAGCACATAGTATCACGGACTTACTTGACGTGAAAAATATAGAAGCACCAAAAATATTAAAAATAGATGTATCTCTAACAGGATATATTCACCAGCAAGGAAGTACTGTAAAACCTCAGGATGTCATAAGTGCTTTAAAAATTTATATAGATAAATTTAAAATTATTCCAGTATCCACCTCAGAAATGAAAGCAAAAACTTGGGGACTTGAAGACTGCATTATTGTGCCATTGACTGTTGATACGGACTTTTTCTCCGGGTATACAGGTGAAATATCTGCAGGATTGAGAATAGCAAACCAGATAGCTCAGAAATCACTCATATATGACATAGGATTTTTTATCAAAGTTATTGAAAAGCTTCCATTTAAAATTGTTGGTTACAACCCTGAATTACCTGATGTAGAACCTGCCAGGGATATAAACGAACTAAGAGAACAATATCAAAAACACAGATTTTACCTTCATACTGCCAGATACGATTACGAAGATGGCTTTAATCTTGCCTCACTGGAAGCAATGTCCACTGGAATGCCCATCCTGACAAACCAGCATCCAAGTTCACCAGTCATCAATGGAATCAATGGATTCTCATCAAATGATCCACATGAGCTAACTCAATATGCTTTGGAGCTTCTGAATGACCGAAATCTTGCAATAAGACTTGGTAAAAATGCAAGAGAATACGTCATAGAGAACCACAATTTTCAAAAATTTAAAGAAGGATGGGAACACGCCATTTATACCGCCATTATGAAATTTTCATGATTTTTATAATTATTCATATAATTTTATTGTTGTTTACTTAAATTAACATAAATTTATTCAATAATTACAAATCCTTATATATTCAATTTATTAAACTGCAAATTTAATTATTTTTAGTAAACTTTTATCCCACATAACTATCACTACCACCTAAAATCAGCCATTTTTAATCAACCCTAATATCATAATCGATATTATTAGCAGGTGATTTTTGAAATTCTAAGGAGTGAGGGTGGCACTCTTTAGAACAAAAATTTTAAACCACCAGAGTGGCAAGCCAGAATGGCAAGCCAAAATGGCAAGGAAGCCAAAAAAACAAGGAGGTTAAAATGGGTGAATTAATGCAAATTGCCGCAAACATTCAAGCAATGTGGGCTTATCAATCATTGGACAACATTAACAAAGAGTTAGGTATCAGAACGCTGAGACTTTCCACTGGTAAAAAGATTAACTCAACAGAAGAAGACCCTGCTGGTTATCAACTTGCAAGAACCCTTGAAAGAAGAAGAAGAGGACTGGAAGTTGCACTCCAGAATGTAGAGAACGCACAGAGCGTCCTAAATGTTGCAGAGGGAGGATATCAGAACATAATGGACATTCTCCAAACTTTAAAGGAAAAAGCCACTCAGGCAGCTGATTATTCACTGTCGGATGTTCAAAGATCCGCAATTCAGGACCAAGTTGAGGCACTAATATCAGAAATCGATGACATCGTCAGTGAGACAACATTTAATAATGACCAACTGATTGATGGAGGTTATTCGGGTTATTTTCAAACAGGTGAGGAATCATCTAACCAGCTGTTAGTGTCATTAAAAGATGCAGATTCAGCAGCACTGGGAATTAACAGTATTAATGTTTCATCATCTGCAAGCGCAAGTGCTGCAATTGGAACTCTCTCATCCGCTATCGATAACTTAGCCAGCTACATACAGGATGTTGGTGAATTCAAAGTAAGGCTATCTTCAAAAGAACAAACTCTATCTGTAGCCATAACTAATACTGAGGCTGTAAGAAGTACCATTGAAGATGCTGACTTCGCAAAAGAACAAATGGAGGTAATGAAGCTACAAATCCTACAGCAAACCGCTGTGGCAAGCTATGTGCAGGCAAATACGTCACCACAGATTGTACTCACACTATTCAGATAATAGTTATGCTGATAAAACAGGTAAAAATAGGAAGGAGAGGGAAGATAATTCCCTCTCCTTCCATTTTTGTTAGAATACTTTTTAAAATATCAACTAATATGATATATCTTATTAATAATCAGTAAATTACATTGTGTTATTTTCGTAATAATATAGACTATTATGGCACGATAGTTGAAGTTAAAAGGAGAGGAAAAAATGAGAGGTGGTTTCGATATGGCACGTCAAGAAAATCCAAATCCGTACCTGAAACATAAAGTGATGACTGCTTCACCAGAAGAACTTGTTTCTTATGTTTATGACATCGCAATAAAAGCTTGTAAAGTAAAGAATAAAATAAAGGCATTAGAAGCTATGCAGGTACTAATAAATTCTTTAAACTTCGATGAAAAAGAGATGGCAATGACATTTTTCAACGTATATCGCTATATAAGCAAATTAATTCGTGAAAATCAATTTAACGAAGCAGAAATTTATTTAACTGATATAAAAAATACATGGGAAAAAGCCATGAAAATTAGTATATAAATTTCGAGGTAAATTATGGATATTACTTCCATATTTGACTCCAAATATAATATAGATTACCTCGTAGAAATATATATGGCACAGGAATCAAAGCCTAAAAAGGAGCTCGAAGAGCAAAAAGAAGCACTAAACCAGAAAAAAGAGGTTCTAAATAACTTAGACAGCAAAATGTCAGCTCTAAAAAGCATTGTTGATAGATTAACTGATCCTATTACAAACTACTTTGCACAAAAATCAGCCACAAGCAGTGATACTGAAAAATTCACGGTTTCTGCTGGTGCAAGCGCTACAGCCGGTACCCATTCAATAAGCGTGGAAAGACTTGCATCCTCAGATACCAGAGTTTCAAAACAGTTTACAGACACAGATACAAGCTTTACAGGATTTACAACCGATCAAACTTTTTACATTGAAGTAGCGCATCCTACAGATTCTGATCCAAATAATCGGGTTTCAATAGAAATTACAGTTTCAGCCAGTACATTTTCACAAAATGATGACGATGTGCTTGCTGACATCGCAGAAGCAATTAATTCTGCAATGAGTAATGCCGTTCTAAATGAAACAATTGATAATGATGAAGTAGTACACGCTTATGTTGTAAGTGAAGAATCAGGAAAGTCCAGGCTAGTATTAAGATCCGAAAACTCAGGATATACTTATAGAATGGATTTTACTGATAGCTCAGATAACCTACTGAATTTTCTTGAAGTTAACAGTGGTTCACAGTCAAGTGGTTCATCCGGAGGATGGATTACCTATGTTGGTACCAGTCCAACCGATAGTGAACTCAATTCAAAATTTAATATAGATGGTCTAACATTTTACAGAGATAGTAATCATGTAACAGATGTACTAAGCGGACTTACAATTGATTTACTTGATACATTTTCAACTGAGGAAACCATAACAGTCACTTCAGATACAGAGGCGGTAAAGGAAGAAGTTCAGGACTTCATAGATGCTTACAATGACCTATTAGATTTTCTGAAAGAGAATACTCAAATTAATCCTGATACTTACAATAGGGGACTACTTACAGATGAACTTACCTATAAGAACATAATATACGACTTAAGAAATTACATCATGAGCGAGGTAACTGGGGTAACCAACACTGACTATAACTATTTATTCAAAATAGGAATTGAACCTGATGAAGATGGAAAGCTTTCTATAGCTGATAGTGAGGAATTTGAAGAAGCACTCGAAGCTAATTATACCAATGTCTCTGACCTATTTAGAGCAACTGATGGAATAGCAACAAGAATAAAGGATTATATTGAAAGATTCGTTACAGTTGGCGGGACAATAGATAAAAGTATAAATAATTTAGAAAGTCAGATTTCAAGTGTAGAAGATAGAATCGATGCATGGGATGAAATATTAGCAAAAAGAGAACAGCAACTAAGAGACGAATTTGCAAAATTACAGGAAATGATGACTTCACTGACATATCAACTAAATTATTTTAGTAATTTCTTTAAAATATCATAACGCGAGAGGATAAACCATGGATGGTTTAGAACCTATTGAATACAGTTTCAAGGCCAGTGTAGTTATCAATTCAACTGATACTTCAAAAAATGAAACACAGGAAGTGACCACGCAGAAAGAAGAGCTAAAAAAACCTGATAAAGAAATAAGATCCGAGTCAAAAGAAATAAATACATCCAGAGTTGATATGGGAGAAATAGTCGCACAGTTAAATGAAGTCATTAAGGTCTTTAACACAAAAATCACATTTTCCTACGACCCAAGGATAGAAAGATCTGTTATTGTAGTTACAGACTCTACTACTGGAGAAGTTATAAGAAAAATTCCGCCAGAAGAAATGATACTACTTATTTCCAAACTTAGAGAGATAGCAGGTCTTTTGTATAATAAAAAAGTATCCTGAGTTTATATGAAAAAGGATAATAAAGACACGGATACTACCCTAAAAAGAGTAGAAGATATAGTATCGCAAATTTTAATTATAAGTGAAAACTCCTTATATCAGGAAAATTATGATCTGGATTTAATAAATAAAACCCTTGAAAAAAGAGGGAAATTATTTGAAGAGCTAATGCAATATGAAGACAAGGTTAAGTTTATCATAAATCTGCCGGAAGATAAGAATATAGAACAAAAAATAAATGATATAAAAAATAAAATAAAAAAAATAGAAGAAATCGATAAAGAAGTGATAAAATTTTTAAAGGAAAAGAAAGAAAAAACCATTAAAGAAATTTCAAAAATAACCGATATTAAAAGTAGAAGATATAATTCTTTGACATCTATAGGTATAAAACCTAAATTTTTTGATATTAAACAGAGGTAACTTTGAGTTACGTAAATAACATAAATCCTTTAAATAACTCATATCAGAAGATTGAAGAAAAAGAGGATATCAAGAAATCCAAGCCTGATTCTGAAAAGGTAAAAAATGATAGTACAGGACTGGAAAAAACAGGCAAGATTGCATCCGATAGAGCAGAAATATCCCAGGCCGCTAAAACCCTTTACGAATACAGTATAAAGAATAATAAATACAAAGAACTATTTCAGAAAAAAAATCTACTTGATCAGAACGAAATACAGAAAATAAAGGAAAAAATAGAAAGCAATTTTTATAACCAGGATAACGTATTGAACAAAGTTGCGGAATCGCTATTAGCACTGCCCACTTTCAGTAAAATAATTCAAAAACATTCACTCGATAAAGTGAATCAGAGGGAAAGGGAAGAAAAATTAGCCAAGACAAAAGAGAAGATAGAAAATAAGGAATATGAAAAAGACGAAGTTATAGACAAGCTGGCTGAAAAAATTATCCAGCAAATACGTAATTCTCAGATATAAAAAAAGGGGCATTTAAGCCCCCTATTCTATTAAAAATAAAAAGTAATTAATAAGTCACATAATATTAAGTTTGGATAGTATCGCTATAGCTCTATCTTTCTGCCCAATTTTTGCATATAATCCTGCGATCTTCTTGTAATACTCAACATTTTCTGGATTATACATTATAAGCTTCTCATACACCGTGATGGCTTCTTGAAACTTCTGTAATTTTATGTACAAAATTGCCATGTCTTCAAGATATTTTATATTTTTCTCAGATTTATATAATTTTTCTAAAATTTTTACTGCGAATGTATAATCTTTCGCTTTGACCGACATATTATAAATATATTTTAATCCTTTTGTATCATCGAATGAGCTAATATATACTGAAGAATATTTGTTAAATATATCATAATTTTCAGCATTAAAGCTACATGATAAAAGGGAAAACGTTATTTTCTCATCATCAATAACTCCATCAGCCGAAATCCTTTTCCCATATTTTTTTATATACTCGTTCGCTCTTAGTAAATTTTCTAGGTGCGTAATGCACTCTTGATGATTCCCAGATTCATGGGAAATTCTATAATAAAGGTAATTACCATATACCTGTTCAGGTATAGTTTCCAATGATTTTCTCACAAATATCTCTGCACTCTTATAGTCCTTAATATTAATTAAAGCCTCAGCCATACAATTATAAAGTGAACAGGTGAGAGGTTTATCAAAATTACAATACTTTAACGCTACTCTGTAATGCCTGACTGCCTTTTCATATTCCCCATTTAAACCATAAAACTGTCCAAGCGTATAATGTGCATAGGCATTTTTTGGATCCTTTTCTACATATTTTAATAATAGCTTTTTATTTCTTTCTCTTTTCTTTTCAGCTCTTTCGCCTTTGTATGAATATCCAAGATGAACAATCAGTACATTCGAATTCCTCAATTCACCTTTCATAGCAATAATACTTGGCGACACCTGTTCGTGAATTGGACCATAGAAGGATATCCCTCTATTATTATTAAAAAGCCTGTGGGCATCAGAAAAGTAAAAGCTGCCATCGGCTTTGAAATTTTTTATTGATACTTTATATGCAACCGGTATTTTTTCATACTTTAAAAGCTTTTTCAGCTCATTAATACTCCCCGGATCCAGTCTTTCATCGGCATCCATCCATAATATCCAGTCACCTTTAGCATATTTAATAGATTCATTTCTAGCTTTGGAAAAATCGTCAACCCATCTAAACCTGTATACCTCAGCTCCAAATTTCTTGCATATATCAATTGTCGTATCTGTCGAACCTGTATCAACAACTACAATCTGATCAACTATCCCAGCAACACTTCTCAAACAATCTTCAATTACATGCTCTTCATTTCTAACGATCATACAAAGCGATAACGTCTGTCTTCTATTCATGGCTATTTATTAATTTTTAGTTTGATAACATTCCCATTTACTTTTTCTGCTAAATCTATATATAGCCTGATTGCTTCATCTCTATCTCTAGAACTAATAGGTATATACCCAGGTGTACCTTCGGAACTAAAATATTTATGAAGAATAGAAAAAGCCCTTTCAAAATCTCCCGAATTGAGGTGAATTCTTGCAAGAGGATATGCAATTCTAAGATCAGCGTAATCTGAAATCCTAATAACATGGTTAGCATAGTTTATTAATTGTATATCATAAAGATTATTTTCACGGAAATAATCAAGAACTTGCCCGATAATTCCCATTAATGATATAGTTATTGTATTATTAGGTAGGTTTTTTTTCAGCATCGATATCGTTTCTGCCATTAGTTTATTATAATTCTCTGATTGCCTAAGACTTTTATAAGATAGAAGTAACTTATGTCTATAATGCCAATTATTTGGTTCCTTATTTAGAGCCTTCTTAAGTATAGCAATATTCCTTTCCATTTTTTTATCAATATCAAGAAACCCGTAATGCAACAAACTAATTTCTCTTATTTTATCGAAGGGATTAGTAATTCCTTTTTTATTTGCATATTCTCTTAGAGACTTTACTGGATGCTCATGAATAACACCCTCATACTTCAAGCCCGGTATATTTCTAAATACCAACAGACGATCTAGAATTTTATAGTCTCCGTTCGATAGGACAGATTTCTCAGAAACAAAAAATCCAATCTTATTTGTTCTACTTAAATAATCCTTAAGTTCAAAATCTTTCCCAAAAATTAGTTCATGGTCTGTATCTATCTGAAATATCCAGCTTCCCTTAGCATATTTTAAAGCTTCATTTCTCACTCTGGAAAAATCATCATTCCATTTATAAAAATAGACTTCTGCCCCTGATTTTTTAGCTATTCTCACTGAATCATCAACCGACCCAGTATCAATAACTACAATCTGATCCACCACATTTTTTATAGATGTTATACACCTACCAATAAATTCTGAGGAATCTCGAGCTATAATGCATGCTGTTAAAAATATATCTTTAATTTTCAAATTTCTTTAATATATTTTCAAAAAGCTCAATGTCAACATATTTCTGGAATTTTATATCAAAAAGTTCCAGATCAACTAAAATATACTTACCCCCATCATCTCGCACTGCTTTTTTCAAAATACCAGATTTCACCAATTCTGATATTACCTTTTCATATTTGGATATGTCCTCATTCAATATCTCAGAACACTTAGAATTCATATATTCCATTTCTATATCATTTGCTCTTGCCTGTTCTTTCAATATTTCGTTTATAAATTTTAAAAACTTGACTTCTTTTTCAGATTTTACTTCGAACTCCTCTATTATGCCTTTGGTAATATTCTTTAGATACCTTTCTTTACAAAACCTGGTAAATTTTAAAAACCTTTCCCAATCTTTTACAATGAAAGTTTTACCATCTTTATAATTAAACTCTGATTCTGCAAGGGGAGTAAAAATTAGTTTTGAAAGAATACCGCTAACTTGACTCGGTGGAATATCGAGTAGAAATGATATATCCTCAACTAATTTCTTCCATGACTGTTTATATATAATACCAGTAGTTTTTTCTTCCTTTTCAAGCATAAGACTGATTAAATATACGGTCTTTTTACCAATTTCAACACTATCAGTTACTCGTTGTTTTTTATCGGCAATACGCAATCTTTCTACCAGTACATTCATAAATACCCCTAACCAATTTGGGCTACCGGCGAGAATTTTATCAAACATTGCCCTTGTAATTTCTACACATTCAACATCTGTTATAGCTCTAACAGTTGCAGATCTCGGCCTGCCATCAATTAGAGACATTTCACCAAATATCTCGCCCGGTCCAAGTTTTGCAAGTCTAATCTCCCTCCTATCAACGGTATTATACACTTCCACCTGTCCTGACTTGATTATGAACATCGAATTCCCGGCATCCCCCTCCAGACATATAATTTCTCCTGGAGAAAACTTCTTTAAAGCCTTTTTCTCAATAAAACCAGCCACTTTATATTCTCCTTAATATTGTTTCGATGCTATTTATAACCTCGTCAAGTGAAATATCTCTCATGCACTTTTTACCGTAGGGACATGGTGGTTTTGGATGCAGTGACTTTTTATTATACTCCCTATAACATGGAGAACATTCATAGCCTTTCCAAATATTAATTGCAGAATTATATCCAAAACCTACAGGACTAGTACTGCCAAACAGTACAACTGCTGGCTTATTAAAAGCAGCCGCTACATGATTTGGAAAGCTATCCACGCCAACATGAAAATCACTAACATAAGTCATGCTTGCTGAAAGCCTAACACTCAAAATACCAACAAATGAAAGTACATTCTTTAACACAGGTTGTCCACTTGATCCCAACTGTATAAATAAAACCCTTCCTTTGAAATAATCAACAACTTTTTGCCATAAATCAATTTCCCATTCCTTGTATGGAGACCATCCTGCAGTAATATGTATTGTAGCCAGTTTTATATTTATTCTTCTAAATTTCTTTACCGCATTTTCTGCAAATGAAATCTCATGTTTATAAAGTCTCAAATCGCCACGTAATGAATCAACCTTTACATTAGCACATTCAGCAAACTCATATACAAGATGTTTCTCAAGCGGTTTATCGGGATAACCCTTCTTAAGAGGATACTCAAAGTAAACTTTCAAATCTGCATCTAATCCTACTGGAGAAATTTCATCAACATAAGGATTATTTAAAATGAGATTAGGCGTAACTGTTACATATCTAATATACGATCCTTTATACTTATTCTTTAATGCTCTAACAGCGGGGGTTGTCATTAATACGTCACCGATAGCACCCGCTCGATAACATTCAATTATCATTGACCTCTACCCTTTTCTTTAAAAGTCTCAACTCAATATCACGAAATACGTCATCCCAATTACCCTGCTTTTTCTGTCTAAAAATCCTCATCGTTGGATACCAGGGACTATCATCTCTATCTAACATCCATCTCCAATCAGGATATTTGGGTATCAGAAGCCATACACTTCTCCCCAGAGCGCCCGCAAGGTGTGCTACCGCTGTATCAACACTTATTACAAGATCCAGACTCATAATAATAAGAGCTGTATCATAAAAATCATCAATATACCCGTCAAGATTGATTATTTTATTGTCGGAAATCATACCTAATTGTTTAGCATATTCCCCCTTCTGAAGGCTATATAATTTAATTCCCTCCATTTCGGTAAATCTTAAAAAATAGCTTAGATCTATCGAACGATTTCTATCATCCTTATGTTTCGTATTACCACCCCACACAATACCAACATTTAAAAATTTTCTGTTAAAGCCTATTTCTCGCCTAACCCGATCGATATCTTTCAAAGGAATATCAATATAAGGTACGGAATCTGGAATAGACTGCTCATCACTTACAAAAATTCTACCAAGACTCATTATTGGAATATGAAAATCATAATCCTCATTATGATTAACATCCTTATCGTAAATGACATCAATTCCTCTAACGTGCTGAAATAACTTGATCAGCTTTCTTTGACAATTCAATATTATTCTCCCGTATTGTTTATTAATTAATTTTACAAATCTTATAAACTGTATAGCATCTCCATACCCTTGTTCCGTCCATATCATTAGTTTTTTATCTGCTAATGGTCTCCCATCCCATATTGGTTTTTTATATTTATACATAACACTTTTAAAAAATGGTAATTTTAATCTGCTTTCATATCCCTCCCATCCATTTTTAAAATTCCCATTTAATAAGTAAATCAGGCTCTTTCCAAGCACAGCCTCAGCAAAATCATTGCATAGCTTTATTGCTATATTATATTCTTTAATAGCTTCATCAAATCTCCCCTGACACTGTAAGATATTAGCAAGATTATTATGTAGCTTTGCGCTACCAGGAATCTCAGCAATACCTTCCCTTAATATAACTTCACCCTTCTCATTATCGCCCAGGTCTCGGTAAATCAAATAGAGACAATTATAAGCATCTTCAGATTTTTTATTAAAACTAATAAAATCTTTCAAAAGCTTTTCTGCCTCCCTATATCTTCTAAGATAATACAAAGTAAGTCCCGCCTTATAATACAAATCGTATCTTGTGGGATTAAGTTGCATTACTATACTATAAGCCTTTAGTGCCGAATCATATTTTCCAATATTAAAGAGAGCATCCCCGAGATGGATGTATGCTTCTTCCGATCGTGGATTTATAGATATTGCCTCCCTAAAACTTCCAACAGCATTAAGATAGTTTTTATTCTGAAGGTACTTCATACCTCTCTTCATATATTCATTGTACTCATTTATACCTTTTTTATCTTCAGTGCCTATATTTTTTATTTTGTTAAAACTCATTTAATTAGCTTTTTCAATTCGGTAAAAACATTATCAAAAACATTTTCCCAATTACCCAGTTTCTTCTGTCTAAAAATTCTCATTGTAGGATACCAGGGTGAATCTTCTCCATCCAGCAACCATCTCCAATCGGAATTATATGGTAGCAACAACCACACATTTTTACCAATCGCTCCCGCAAGGTGAGCCACCGCAGTATCAGCAGACACTACCAGATCCATGTTTTTTATAAAAATAGCTGTGTCATAGAAATCATTGATGTATTCATTCAAATCCACAATTTTACCATTTTCTCTCAATTTCAAGCAATCCGCTTCTGAAGGGTTTTTCTGGAGGCTAAAAAGCTGAACATTCGGAACATCAGTAAGACGAATAAAATAAGTAACATCAATGGATCTATTCAAATCATTTAGATGCTCTCTATTACCCGCCCAGACAAATCCAATTTTAAATTTATCCTTATATTTAGATAATATACTATTCCGTGCCAAATCATCTCTTTTAACAGACAGATAAGGAATACCCGTATATACATCCTGTAATTTTATATTCAAGACTCTTGGTAAGCTTAATAAGGGGATATAAAAATCAAAATCAGGTATTCTTTCTCCAGACTTAATCACAAGATCAGCTCCTTCACAGAAATCAATTATTTTTTTCAGGGCTGATGGAACTTCAAATATTAATTTTCCCACCTTTTTTCGTGCAATTTTTAAAAACCGACAAAATTGTATAGTATCTCCGAATCCCTGCTCAGCAAACACGAACAGCGTCTTATTTACAATATCTTCCCCATTCCATATAGGTTTTGAAAAATCTCTTTTTATTTTTTCAAACTCCTTGCGATACCATCGCCATTCATAATCCTGCCACCCTTTTTCGTATTCTCCTAATGTCAGATATATAAATCCACGATTACATCTGGCTTCAACAAAGTTTGGATTTAAACTCAATGCTTTCTCGGTAAAATAAAGAGACTTCCTTATATCACGGAGATTAAGATAGCATGAACCAAGGTTTGAATATGCTTCAACAAGATCTGGCTTTATTTCGATTGCTTTTTTAAAAAATTTAACTGCTTTGTCATATTGATATAAATATCCGTAAACTTTTCCAAGATTGTTAAGGGAAAAGGGGTTTTGCGGTTGCAACCTAACTGATTTAACAGCATAGTAAAGTGCATTACCTAAATCTCTCTTATTACAAAATATGGAACTCAAATTACTATAAGCTTCAGCAAAATCCGGATTCATTTCTATAGCCTTTAAGTAAAATTTCTCCGCCTCTCTAATTTTTCCGTGTAACTGGAAAATCAGCCCAATACTAAAATAAGCTTTAGCATGATCTGGATCAATTTCTATAACCCTTCTATAATTTTTTATAGCTTCTTCGTATTTCCCTCTCTTAAAGAAAATTCTTCCTAAATGATAATAAGCTTCACTATATCCATTATTCAGTTTTAGCACTTGCCTGAAGCAATCTTCTGCTCTCTCTAGGTCACCCGATTTGATATATTTCCGTCCTAGATTATAAAAATATATATAATCTGCTACGTTTGTCTCAACTGAACGCCGTTTATTGTCCATAAATATATAACTATGTATAAGTTTTGGAATTGTAGCTGTATATAAATGGTCTATAAATATCCAAGTTTTTTCATTGTATTTCCCAACACCTCTATCACAAAATCTTCATCTTCTGGAGCAAAATATTCTCTATACGTGCCATTCATTCCCTTCCCGGGATTAATTACATTTTGATATTTACTTGGTCTTTTTATTTCGGATAAATTCCAGCCTGTAATTTTCGCTATTCTTTTCATTTCCTCATCAAATTTATTATTCAAATCTTCATACCTGATTGTAATGACTTTATTTTTATTCTTCTCAGCATAATTTACCCATCCTAAAACGTTCGTCTGCCATCGGTGTAACATCGTTGGCTCCTGCTCCTTTTGATATCTCAATATAGCTCCTCTAGGTTGAGCCCTTATAAATTCACTCACTGTCCTTGTAGCAGGTCCTTCATCCCATCCCTTAGATCGATAATCATTTAATAATTTCCAGAAACTTACCATTACATCTCTCGGGTCTCTGTAAATATAGAAAACGTAGAATTGTTCAGTAAAATAATCCATTATATCTATTAAAAAATCAATTGGATGATGCGACTTCAAAATATTTAATACAGGCTGGTTATGTAGCCTTTTTAATACACTTAAAATTGAAACCGGAGCATATAGATTGAGACCCAGATTAAAATCGAGATCTATCCTTGGAGAAGCAATATAGCCAAAATTAATAGAAATCGAATTCATCAAAAAATGTGTGCCAGATCTTTCATGGCTAATAATAGCGACCTTTTTTGTCCCCGGTTTCCCAAGAGTCAGAGTAGCTTTAGGCACAATAAACTCACCTTGACTAATTCGATTGTAATTCTAATATCTCAATTGCTTTTACATTTGTTGGATCATATTCCAGAACCTTGCTCGCAAACTGCTTTGCTTCATCATATCTACCAACTTCCTGATATAATTCTGCCATTCTCAACAACGTCAGGACATCGTTCGGGTGGTTTTCAAGTATTTTTACAAATGCACGAACACCATCCTCATATTGTTCCAATTCCAGTAATACTTCCGCATAATTCCTCTGAGCATCCACAAAGTCAGGAGCCTTTGCGACAGCGGCTGCAAACAATGCCTTTGCTGATTCAAAGTCACCCAACTCGGCACTTATTATGCCAGATTGATTATATGCATATGCGTTATCCGGATTTAAGTCAATGCATTTTTTCAGCATTCTAATAGCATTAAGATTGTCGTCAACATTTCTATAACATAACGCAAGACCGAATAATGCTTCCTCATTTAATGGATCATAGCTTAAAACTTTTACAAAAATTTCCCTGGCATCCTGATATCGGGATTGTGTAAATAAGTCCACTGCCACATTAATCTGGTCTTCACTTAAATCCACTAGCCTTTTATCTCTCTCCATAAGCCATTCAAAATCTATATCCTGCCATTTCTTCTTAAATATTTCTTTATTCATTTCAATAGATTTTTCATAATTAATTTTGTTTGATTTAAATGTGGCACTCCCATAGTGATGCATAAACACATTCTCAGCAACAACAATTTTGAACCCTGCCTTTGATGCTCTCAAACAATAGTCATCATCCTCATAATTTCCACCAACAAAATTTTCGTCAAACCCACCTATAGCGTCATACAATCTCCTGTTTATCATCATTGCAAATCCTGCTATCCTCCTACGGGGTGTATATTTGTACTTCCTCGCTTCTGAAATACGCATAGCATATTCCTCAAAATCCTCAGGATTTTCATACTGGACATTCTCCACCATCTGAAGTCCACTAATCCAGTTTGTTAATGGACCAACCAATCCAATCGACTCATCGATTTCAAATGGTTTTATCATTTTTTCCAGCCATTCAGGCGGTACCAGAACATCATTATTAATAACCATCAAATACTTCCCGTTTGCAAAAGATAGCCCTTGATTAGCACCTTTTGAGAAACCAACGTTAGTATTATTCAATATTACCTTTACATGTGAATAATTATTGCTCAAATAATCAAGATACTCCCTTGTACCATCACTTGATCCATTATCAACAACAATAACTTCATAACTACCACTGGTATTTTTCAGAAGATACTTAAAAAACATTTTAGTATATTCGATGCCATTAAAAGTCAGTGTAATAACAGATACTTTTGGTGGAGCAGAAATATTAGTGTTCAACTTAATTACGTTTTCCATCTCTTCTTCCTTTTTTTTATAAATAGATAGCTCACCAAACTTTTTTGCATATAGCGAATAATTTTCTTTTAAAAAATTCTCAAAATTTTCAAATCCCTCTGTTAAGGCTGTAATAACTATATATTTTGGCTTATCATTGCTAAGCTGATTTACTATCATTGTTTCCATTCCATAGGGATCAGGGGAGTAGGAAATATAAGGTCGAGGACAGAACAAAGTTGTTGTAGGTGAAGGTCGCTCAGAGAACAAATATATTTCATATTCAGGTCCCCAGACATATATTTTATCATCCTCATTTGTGATATCTTTTAACATCCTACCTATTTTTTCTCCTGCAAGATTCATCTCCCATTCTTGTCTATAATAAAAAATGTGTCCTCTTCCTTTTCTCTCTATTTTTCTCCATTTATTAAAATCAATTAAAATTATCCCAAAATAGCCCACGATGAGAATGGTGATAATAGCGATAGCAAGAATTGAACCGTTAGTTGACAGCATCTTCCACAACTCCGACGCCCCAAATCCCGATAAAATTAAAATCGGGCCAAGTAATGGTAAAAAGTGGTAAGCCATATAATGTTTGTTAATTATAATCCCTAAAATAGCACCTACTAACCACACTAAAGTAAATAATAAACTATTTATATTGTGGCTGTATACAATCCCTAACACTATTCCCGATAACGCAAAAAGTATATAAATCGAACTGTTCTTTAAAATAGGTACCATTACAACTTTAACCCATCTTAGGTATCCCTCTTTTGTATATTTAAAGTTAAAAGTTTTTTTCTGATCATTTTGTAAAACAGCATGAGTTGCTGGCTCTGATTCTTCTTTTTTTAATTCCTTTGTATGATAAAACAACAATTCTAATTGCTTCTTAAGAAACTTAAACTTAAATCCAAATATTATTCTAAAATGATCAGTTGGAATATTATTATATTTGAAAAATAAAAATATACCAATGAATCCAATTATCATTCCAAATATAATTGATATATAACCAGAAAACCTAAAATTGTATATTAATCCACTAATACATAATGGTAAAATTGTGTTTAAGTAAGCAGTCTGTTTAAAAAACAGTGCTCCCATTGATGAAATACCACTTATTAAAAGCAAATAATAATTTTGAGCCTGCGCCCCTAAGATAAATAAATAAAAAGATAATGAAGTAAAAAATATCTGTTCAACCTCATCACTTGATTGTGTCCACACATAAGCCGGCAAAGATGAAATGAATGCATAGCTAAAAGAAGAGATTATAGCAACTGTATCGCCAAAAAGTTCTCCGGCAACTAAGAAAACCAATAAATTTGTTAATAAATGAAAGACTATATTGGATATTCTAAAAACTTTTCTTGAAATACCAAATAACCTTATAAGCAATAAATATAAAAGCCATCTGCCCGGTGGGTGATTTTCACCTGTATCTATATATGGGATCTTCTTTTTTTTCAGTTTAAATAATGCATGATAACCGTAAACACCATAATCCCTATCAAGTGGAATATTTATAAAAGGAAGCTTTAGTAAAATATTCATTAATAAACCAAAAACTAATAGTATATATACTAACATTACTGCTCCTTATAAATGATAACTTCTATTTTATCACCAAGGTTGAAAGGTCGCCCTATAACGTAGCTTAAATATACCGCAATCTGGCCTATTACTTTTTTTATTATGTACACTTCCCTATTCCCTAAAACTACTTCTTTGCTTATCTTTTCTATGGTAATCCTTTTATTATTATTAATTCCCCTTTTGACTCTCCTCTTATTTATCAATTTTTTATATGTTTCTCTTATTTTATGATAGAAGTAAAAGCTTTCAGGAATCCCATATGTGCCTATTTTAAACGATATTTTATAATACCTCTTCAACCGATTTATAAGATTATATATACTTCGTGGAGTGAAATAATTCACATGAGAAGGTGGTTTATTAAAATAAAATTTCGATAAACCAAGTTTAATAGTTAGTGAATTATAATTTGGCACGCCTGCAACGTATAAATATCCTCCTGGTTTAAGAATCCTTAGAGCAGATTTTAAATGCTTATAGGGATCATAAATATGTTCCAAAGTTGAAGTACTTACAACCAGGTCAAAATAATTTTCTGGCAAATAATCCTCTTCAATTTCTTTATCATATAATGTAAAGCCATAAAATTTAGCATACTTCTTTGCCCATGGGGAAACATCAAGGCCATAGCAATGCCAGCCCATTGCCTTAAAATGCTTTAACAACATACCATTGCCACAGCCAACATCAAGAACCCTACCCGCTTTTGTCTTTCTTGTCACCCTACAAACCACGCTCCAAAACCACAAATTGTCAAGTTTCGTCTGAGACTGCATGTAAAAGCTATCTGTACTGCTTGAAACGTGGTAATTATGCCTCCTAACCTCATCAAGCGACACGTCAGCAAATACAAACGAACATTTTGAGCACCTTGCTAGCAAACACCCATTCAACATTCTCTCATCCACAAGCCTACTGCTCCCGCAGATTGGACAATTTCTCATAAATTACACACAGGTATCAGAACTAGACACCATCAGGTCAATTTTTATAAAAATAAAACCATATGTATCCCGCAGGAATAAGGATATGACACTTTATTGTAAAAATAAGAGAATGCACAACCGGAAGAAAAAGTATAAAAAAAAGATAAGTGAGGAGGCAAAGATAAAAAAAAGTCAAAAACAACCTTTTCAGAAAAAACAGGGGATACTTCTTTAGAATCAGACTATCCATAACCCCATTAGAAATGCCCTGATAAAACATCCTTCTATAAAACCACCCTTTCTTAAGTCGCTCTTTCTTCACAACATGGAAAACAATAATCGATGGGGCATATAACACCCGATACCCATCCCTTATAGTGCATTCTATAATGTAATTCTCCTCGTTAGAAATCAATCTACTGCCTACCCTTCCCAAATCTGCCCTAAAACCCAAATATTTGACCAAAACAGATTTCCTAAAAACTAAATTTGTCCCAGCTAAGAAACTTTTCCCACTCCTCACGCAAAAAGCCCTATTTCCTTCATCTACAAGTGAAAGGGCGGTCATCATTCTATCGGACAACCATCTTGGCCTACCGGACTCCCAAATAGGCAAAACTTTCCCGCCTATGCAGGCAACTCTGGAATCAGCATTTTCAAAAATCTCAAGAATATTCTTAAGCCAACACCTATCCGCTATAGCATCATCATCTATGAAAGCCACAAACTCACCTCTAGCAGCATTTAACCCTCTATTCCTTGCACGGGATAAACCAAGTCTCTTCTCTTTCAGAACAACTATGTTAAAATTACCTTTATATTTATCAAGAAAGCCTATCTCCACCCCACCACATTTTCCATTGATAACCAAAATCAATTCAACAAAGCGCCTATCTATCTCCTGATTAACAATACTTTCAACCGTTCTCTCAACAAGGGAAGAACTAAATGTAGTACACAAAACCACAGAAACACGAATTTCAGATTTAGCCATAACCTACAGCACTTTACCGGGGAACATAACCAGCAAACTCACATAGCCTACTATAAATTTCCCGCAACTTACTATCAACCTCAAAATCCCCTTTAGACCTTTTTAGATCTTTCTCCGGAAAAGACCTGTCTACCTTCGCACCGGTAAAATCTTCTATCTTATCCAACCCCTCTTTAGTTGGAACCTGATCATAATGAATGAACAACCAATCCCCTTCTTTAACATGATACTCCAAAATGTGGGTATACATTAATTCCCAGACTTCGAGAGCTATCTTTCTATTGATCTTCAAGCTGAATAGATATCCAACTTCACTACACTCCTTTAATATACTATTTACCGTCGCCGCCGGATCTCTAAAAACACATATGTAACAACAATCCTTTAGGAAGGGTCTCCACACCGGTAAAGTATATGAAAATCTCGGGTCTTTAAAGCAGTATGGCTCTCTATAAACCACCCTCCAAATCCTTTCTTCAATTTCACGAGTCATCTTCCATCTAACACTTAGAGGAACACGCGACAACCACCTCTGACCATAAACCGGCCGTGCCCTAAAAAAATACTTGCCTATTATCGGCGGTCTGTTAGGGGTAACAAGTGAAATTAATTTCTCATTTATCCCGTTTATCTCGGGGTCTTCAAAAAAACCTTTTGGATTACTATGGCGAGGAGGATATAACCTATCCCCCATAAAATAACCAGCACTGGCAAGGGTCCCAGCAACCATACTTGTTCCACTTCGACCAGATCCAAGTATTAAAACATTCCTCATAACCACTTACCCCCAATACTCAAAACTTTATTAAAAACTTTCTTTAAAAGCGACCCTCCACCATCTAATTTCCGACTTAAATCAGAAATCGCAGAATTAACATATACCCCCTCTGGATAATACTTCTGAGCTTTCTTCAGCTGCCTAATTGCTCTAATAATATCTCTTCTGCGCTCTATACTCTGTCCATGCCAGATACCACTTATGGGTTGGTAACCCACGCTAAACCCAGAATTCTTTGTCATTACTGCAATATTAAACAAATCATCGATATTTCTTTTCATCACCACAGTTAAAATCTTAACCTCTACATCTTTACCTCTAACCTTCCCTGCCAGATAACCCATATTTTTCATTAACACCTCCCACTTGCCTCCTATTCTTATACTTTCGTAAACTTCTTTGCTGGCACCATCTATTGAAATAGACAGACTTCTGAATTTCCCATCCATCATGTCAATTACGTTTTTATTCAATAAGATACCATTTGTTATTATATGTATCTTCAAATCTGGATACACTGCAGGACCAAATTCCTTTATAAACTCAATTACCTCTCTGGATAAAAGAGGCTCACCTCCGACAAACTCTATCCTATCCATGTACTTAAACCATCCTCGTATTTCATTCATCATTTTATCAAAAATATGTTCAGACTTTACATTCCCCTGCCTACACATTATACAGCCAAGATTACATCTATTCGTCGGGTATAACTTAACATAAGTCGGTTTACTGGAAATCACCACTTTCCCACTCTCTATTTCTTCCCACATCAATCTTTTGTTCTCAATATATTCCTTACTTATCCCATTTATACGATCCGGCTTCGCAACATATTTGCCATTAACAACAAAAGGACAGGTATCTTTACATATCTTGTCAATATCCCCCTCCAGCATTTTCTGCCGCAAATACCTGTACTCAGAACCGTTCCATATCTCTTCTAGACTTCTTTTCTCAATATTTTTGATGTTTACTTTGGACCAACAGCATACTCTCAAATGATCACCAGGAGATTCCTGGCTTATAGCCATCCACGGATAAACACACAACAACTCCCTCTTAGCCATTACCCTTTCCCCCAGCTCCCAAATAATCATCAATAACTTCTCTCAAGGGTTCAAAAACCACCTCTCGCGTTAGATTCTTTCTAACATAATCAATTGAATTCTGCTTTAACCTATCCGCCAACTCCCCATCAATTAGCAAATCAACAACACATCCTGCGAACTGCTTGCTATCTCTGGCGCAGAGTACAACCTCATCTTTAAGCTCTCCCACTCCGACAAGAGCATTTTCACTTGCAACACAGGGAACCCCGTACGAAAGGGCTTCCACAAGTTTTATCTTAAGACCACTACTCACAATAGATGGAATAACAGCAACTTTCGACATCTCATAATAACTATCGATATCATCAACATATCCCAAGAACCTTACCGTCTTATCACCCCAATTCTGAAAAATTTTTCTGCTACCAATGCTGCCGACAACATACATCAATGCATCAGGAATTCTCTCTAATACTTTTGGCCAAATCTCTCTAAGATACCATTGAAGGCTTATAACATTGTGATCAGCATTGCTTCCAACAAAAATAACTATATTATCCTTCTTTGGTCTTCCTTTTACCAATTTTACATCCACAGGATACGGTACACTTATGACCTTCTTTTCAGGCAACAATTTCTTCACAACCTGCCTTTCGTGGTCTTGAATAGTCACTATGACATCTCCCTTCTGAAGCAGAGCTTTCTCAAAATCCTTATCCCAAACTTCACAGTCAGATTCCATACCTATACTCCAGAACGACCTTCTTCTCTTAAATAAAATATCATGCGTTAATATAACCTTCAAACATTCGGTGAAATCTGAATCAAATATATTGGCCATCCATGTATGATCAGCAACAACAATTTGAGGTCTATGTTTCCTGATCACTCTCCTCACAAAATCTATCTCACGTCCATTCAATACTCTGCGATCACCACACTCTATACCGCTCTGCGGTGCAATATCAACAAGAAATTTCACCGCCCTATCCACACACTTGCATCTGAAAAATCTCCCAACTTTTACAATCCTATTTAGCAAACTGCAGATTATATAACTGTAAACCGGTAGAAAGGGCTCTATAGGACTGACCCTACACTCCCGGTAGACCTTCGAAAATTCACCCACATTGAAACCGCACGTTCTTCCAATATACACATATATTACCTTGAAACCTGTTAGTTTAAAAAAATCTACAACACTCTTGAGGTACTTAAAACTCCCATATTCACTGCTGTGGCACAACACCCTTGTAACTATGGCTACCTTATACACTCATTCCCACCCTAAACTACACCAGCAATGGCTTCATAGTTTACGTATCAAACCCACTATCAATCCCACCCTAGAATAATGAAAATACTTTCTGAAAAACCTATCCGGATTATCAGTAGGCAAAATTAGTGAAAGAAAATTCTTACAATTAAGAAAAGTATTCTTCACGTTAAACGCGATAATCTTCAATATCTTCCTCTTTCCCAGCTTTTCATTCTTAACACGAAGAATAGCCTCAGAAATCCCCTGGTAAAAATTCCTTTTAAGAAACCATCCCTTCTTCAACCTTTCCGGTGGTATATAATGATATACCCTTACTGAAGGCTCATAATAGCACCTATAACCTTTCTGTTCAGCCCTCTCTCTTAACAGGTTCTCTTCCATCGATACTAATTTCTTCCCCTTCCTTCCAAGCTGTGTATCAAACCCCTCACATTCTTCCAGCACTTTTTTCAAGTAACAAACATTCGCTCCTACAAGCCACTCATTTTTCGTAATAAAGAATCCTCTATTGGACCACTTTACTGTCGACAATCCCCTTTCTAATCTGTCATTCATCCAAACTGGCTTTTTTCTACTCCATATGGGTAAAACCTCCCCTCCAACCACTCCAGGCTGCGGTTTCACCGTAGTATAAACGCGCAATATATTCTCCAGCCATTTTTTAGTTGCTATAGCATCATCATCAATAAAAGCAATTATATTCCCTCTTGAGTGCTTTATACCCGCATTCCTTGCGTGTGATAATCCTATCTTCGCTTCTCTCACATACCTTATATTCGGAACATCACTGTAGCTATTCACTACCTCTCTGGTGTTATCTGTAGAATTATTGTCAACGACAATTATCTCATACCTACCCTTTGAAAGGCTTTGCCTCACAAGACTGTCAATAACTTTTCTGAGAAACTTAGCCCTGTTGTGCGTACAAATTACTACAGAGATAAAATACTCTACATCACCGCTCATGCTCTCCCCAAAATTCTACTGAAAAGCCCCCGAGCTTTTGCGGTAAGGGCTTTCCTCTTAACCACCTTTTTCTCACCAGTCGCCCTATGTTCTCTCATCCAGTCATCCCACCATTCAGGTTCCCTGTCATACTTGGGATCAATACCCTTGTAAGGCATAGTTTCAAGAGACAACTCCCTCCGCCTTATGACTTCATGCTGCAACTTAAAATTAAAAGAGCCCTTTTCAAAACTATGACCATACAGACCATAAGAAACCGGATGCCATGGATGATACAACATCACCCTAGGATTCCATTTAACATGCAACCCAAGATTCTTAAACCTTGTATATAACTCCTTACCTCCCGCATACACATCGCCAGCAAAACACTCAAACTGCTCATACCCATTAACCTCAAACAACCATTTCTTTCTAACAGTCAAACACCCACCGTAATTAACAGGATTAGTCAACCTGCACACTTCCTTTAAATATTCCGGGTCAATCGGCTTCAACTTCCTAGGGGGAACGAGAGGCTTTGGTTCCTCAAGTCTATAGAAATACATGACCAGCTCTTCATTCTTTACATGATCTTCAAAAACGGCCTCAAGAAAGTAGTTATCAATATAAACATCCCCATCAATCAAGACTAATAGATCACCTGTACTCCTTTTTATCCCTTCATTCCAGCAATACGAAATGAACAATGGCGGTTTACGGTTAAGCTTTATTATCTTCACATTTTCTTTCCTCTCTAACTCCGGCTTCACTTTATCAAAATGCTCCACCCATAATATCTCATACATATCCTTATCAATCGTCTGATTATTCAAACAATCAATTATGTGAAACCTCTCTCTATACCCTCCATCATACATAATCACCGAAATTTTCATGATCACCTCATCACGATGGATTATAAAATATTATCCTTGAACCATCATACTCAAAATCAAAATTTACTTCTCTCAAATCGGACAGCGCGTTTCTTACAAACGTTCTTTTCTCAGGAGGCACGAACAGAAGCAAAAATCCTCCACCCCCCGCACCTAAAAGTTTTCCTCCAATCGCTCCCGCCCTTTTAGCCCTCTCATACCATTCATCTATCCTGGGGTTCGTTATTTTACTGGACAGAGTTCTTTTTATCTCCCAGGCCGTATTCAACAAATCACCAAAGTCAAGGATACTATTTCCATTGGTTAGTACCTCAATACCCTGACTGACTAACTCATATAAAATCTTCAACTTATTGTTAATCCTTTCTCTCTTAATATTTTCAATCTGCTCCTCCAGTACCTCACTTGCATACCTCTGCAACCCTGTATAAAACAGCATCAGATGGCTTCTAAACTCCCTCATCCTCTCTCTACCGAGCGGAATTGGACCTGGCAACACTTTCCCACTCTTCTCTATAGAGAGGTGTAACAGCCCTCCTATCGCACACGCATACTGGTCCTGAACCCCTACTCTCTCTCTTATTAACTCCTGCTCAACGTAGACTGCTTCCTCTGCCAGTTGTTCTCTGGTAACAAATTCCCCTTTAAAAGCATGTAGAGCATGCAATAACGTCACGGTAAAAGAGGAAGAAGACCCTAAACCCGTTCTTGAAGGTAAATCCCCTACATAATTAATTTCAATACCATCCTCTATGTTCAAAAATTTCAGGCACTCCCTAACTGAAGGATGCTTGATTTCATCCACAGTCTTTACAAGCTCCGTAATGGAGTAGCTAACCCTTATATTGTAATCAAAGAATCTCTCAAGCCTGCTAACAGTCACATAAGAATACTTGTTAATGGTCAAACCAAGCGTCTGCCCCCCGTACTTTCTAAAAAAATCAGGATAATCTGTGCCTCCTCCCAGCAAGCTCACTCTCACAGGGGTTCTTGCTATTATCATTTCACCCTCTTTTTTTTAACAAGGTAGAATCACTTATCTATTAAGGCAGAATATCTTTTTATCTTTTCTACCGTCCCAAAATCATAAAAACCTGCTGCTATTTCAAAACCATACACTCTCTTACCACTTTTAACAGCCAAGGGAATAATATCATACTCTATCGACAGACAGTTCTTATCAAACAGCTCCTTTACTCTGTTAAAAGTGATACAATAACATCCAGCATTTATAAAAGAGTTCTTATCTCCAACTTTTTCCTCAAAGCTTAAAACTTTATTATCTTCATCCAGCTCAACTGAACTAATATCTCTCAAACCCTCCTCCCTTTTGACAATCACGGTAATATCAGAAGCTTTTTGACAATGGAATTTCAGAACTTCCCTGTAATCAATCTTCAGTAACGTATCACCATTTAGAACAAAGAAAGGTTCTTTTAAACCGTACTCCCTGTATATATGAGGTATTGCTCCCCCTGTCCCCATTGGTATCTTCTCTACGTAACAGATAATTTTATCAATCAGTCCTCTATCATGCAGATAACCAATAACCCTTTCCGACAAATAACCGAGGGAAAGAAATATCCTCTCAAAACCTCTGCTGGTAAGGTTCTCTATCTGTCTATCCAGAATACTTTTCCCCTTAATCTCCACAAGAATTTTCGGAATGCCCGGGAAAAATCTCCGCAAGCGAGTCCCCTTGCCACCAGCTAAAACTACTATATCCATTCTATCTATAACACCTACGCATTCCTGCAAAAATTATCAATCTTAATAAGTATATTGTAAACTCTTTTCAACTCCTCTATACCATCATTGATACTTACCTTCGCGGTAAACCCGGCTTGTTTTATTTTCTCATTAGATACAATATAATTTCTCTTGTCCGGATCCTCGCCTATCTCAGCAAACTTATACACAAAATTCGGTATATGTTGTTTTATAATCTCTGCCAGTTCTGCCTTCGATAGATTCGCATCATCAAGCCCCAGATTGTAAACCTCATTTTTCATCAGATCAAAATTCTCGATACAATACAGGAAACAATCACAAACATCTAAAATATGCACGTAGTTTCTCTTAAAGTGAGGCTGATAAATTATTATATAACCATCTTTCATCGCTCTATAAGTAAAATCATTGACAAGCAAATCCAACCTCATGCGGGGGGAATATCCAAAAACCGTTGCAAGCCTAAATACTGCCACATTACCGCTATCAAGAAGCGATTTCTCAGCCTCCACTTTTGATCTCCCATAGATACTGATGGGATTCAAAGGGGTATTCTCATCACAATATATATCTCCAGTAGTAGTACCATACCCACTATTCGTGTTAGGGAAAATCATTATCTGGCTCTTACTCCTCATTTTGTCGAGCATAATAATAGCATCCCTGTTTATACTCCACGCATCATGTGGACTTCTCTCACACGCCGGCATTCCTACCAGAGCAGCAAGCGGAATTATCACATCAAACTTCTTTATCATTGGTTTGAAAATCCTCTTATCTCGCACATCACCATAATAAAAGTAAAAATTATCCCGAGAAGCATAAGCAAGAAGACTCGTCTGCTTATACATCAAATTGTCTACAACATGGACTTCCCAACCTTTATCTAACAACTTCCCAACAAGGACAGAGCCAATATAACCCGCTCCACCTGTTACTAAAACCTTCACAATTCCCTCATACCTTATTGGTTGTTGACTTTCATGCCTTACACAGAAAAAATGCCCTCACTTCGATAAATCAGTACCCAAAATATGTGTTTACTTCATATAAACCCAGTTGTCTGAAATAATTCTCCGCCTCCTCAGACCAATACTCATCCAGACTCGACAACTTTCCAGACCATGTTAATGTTCCTCGAAATAAGAACTTATCGGGATCAATTTTCCTATCTCCAAGTCCCAGAAATCTCCCTAACTTCGTTAGTATCCCTTCCGGCATCTCTTCCATCTCCAGAATTTCCTCAAACCTCAAAACCAATACATCATCACACTTCATCCACCCCATAAGCGGAAAAGCCCAGGTATCAGAAAATATCCTGCCAAATTCCCTCAAATAAGCCACCATCATATTTTTTTTATCCTGCTCCTTGTGCCAGGTAAAATGACTTAAGTCCTCTCTACCCGTATCCTTTAGAAACCTCATATGCGATATCAAACAGTGACGCAGCTCTCTCACTATAAAAATTTTTTTGAAGTCCTGCAAACATCTCTTGATATAATCGTTATAATGAAAATGTCCTACGACAAATTGACATGGTCTCACCCTTTCTACCACTTCATCAAAAGGCATTTTATAAACGTAATTTCTATAGTTCCTACGTCCTTTCTCCAGTGATATAAATCTATAATCCGTGAACCCAGAACCATCAGCAGTTACATGCAATCCCGTGCTTACCAAACCCAAACTCTTTAGCAGCTCAGCCAACAAGTATGTCCCGGCTTTAGGAAGGGATATGATTGCTACTTTATATCTACATTCCCCTCTCTCAACAACAAAAACAGGCTCTAGACTCTCATCTATAAACATTATAATCCTATACTTCGAAACGAAATTCTTAAACTCCTTCAACAAATTTCTACTCACCCCACCACTCATCCCTTGCAATTACTAAGAATACCCTCAATAATTACTTTAAAGCTAAAACCTAGCTCCCTTGTTGTTTAAGCCATATCTCACAACGCAAATTCAAGCTACCCGAATAGGGGTGCATAATAAGTAAAACAATCTCCCTAAACTCCTCCAGGAATAAAACAACTCTCCATTCATCGCTATCCTGCTACTATATTTTATATGTTCTCTCTAAAGTCTCAAGAGACTCCAGCCCCTCACCCAATCTCTTAACACCGTCCAGCTTTTTAGGAATTCCCAATACATCCGTATATCTATAAGGGCGTTGCAATACATCCTTAAAAAAGCTATTTTCGTCCGCTTCACAAATTGGAACAGCCATACTTGGAGATAAAACGTAATAAATGTCAAACAGATAGTAGTTTCTAAATAGGTAACCAAAAATACTATAAAAAAAATCCTTATCTCTTACGCGCTCAGAGCTAAACTCAAAGATGAGGACTACAATATCACTATCTATCAAAGATTTTATCTCCTCTATGATCTCGAACTCTAATCCCTCAACATCCAGCTTTATCATAAATGGACCCGATAGTTTATGCTCCTTAATATACTCACTTATAGTTATCCCTTCCGCCAGATAACTATACGAATCATCCAATTTCCAGATAATATTGTTCGTATCCGTATGCCCCTGCCTTGCATACACAATAGCCGGCCCGGAAACATCCGAAATAGCCAATTTTTCAAAAGTCACCCATTTCTCTAACCCATTCACCTTTATATTATACGGCATCAACTCGCTTGCCTCCCCAATATCAAAACAAATCACTTCGTTATCCTTACCAAACTCCCTGATTACACTGGCCAGCTTGAGACCAAAAAGCCCTACATGACATCCTACATCCAGTACCGTAAACTCTTCACCGACATCCCACAAGTGCTTCATAATCAAATATATCAGGTGTCTACAACTTTGGATAGCAGATATAGTATCCCTATTTATTTCCGGTCTGGGATATCCCTTCTCTCTAACCCCTCTCAGAAACTCCCTCAAAGGATAATTCTTTCTCCTATCATCTATGAAATTGTCATAAATGTTATCATTCTTGTACATGAATAGTTTAATGTCATCAAAATCCACAAAATCAATTAACCTGCGTCCCATCACCCAACAATTCATGTCAGCTATAAATTTTTGGGGTTCTCCTTTAACACCCGAACTCAATATTTTATTGAAAATTGTTCTTAACATCTTTTACCCCAAAACAAATTCCTTTACAACATCATATGTCATTGGGACTTCGCAAACACTCTTTATTTTCTCTATGCACACATCAACAATCCTTGGTTTCATATCCGTAGAAACCATTTCAAGATTTACAGCTTTACCTGCAAGTCTAGCAATCTCGACAGGGGAAATTAATCCATCACCACAGACATTATAGATTTCATTCACAAACCCTTTCTCAAATATTTCCCACACTATTCTCGCAACAGAATCAGTATCTATATACTGATAACGAGACTCAGGATGAATCCTTATGGGTCTATCGTTCAAAATATCATACACAGGATTCTTCTTTAATCCCGGGCCAACCATCCCTGCAAGCCTGAAAATAAGCCACTTTTTCGAGTAATGCTGAATAAACTGCTCCTCAACATACTTATGAAACCCATAGTTCGAATTCCTGGACACATCAATATGATGCTCTTCCGTTGTTTTCTCAGGGTCATCCAGCTCTTCATAAACATCCACGCTTGATATATGTATCTGCAAACCAGCTCTGTAATCAAGTATAGCCTTCATTCTGTTCAGAACAGACATCTCAAAATCCTCCAGAGGGTTCTCATCAGCAATATACTTCCTTGAGTTACTCGCGGCATAAACTACAATATCATAATACCCTTTATATTTCTCATAGTTATCCCGGGTTATTTCAAACAGATCGTATCCTTCTTTCCCCCTTAGCAACCTCGTGAAAGCAGAACCAACAAATCCTTTAGCACCTATAACAGCAACTTTCATCATTTTTCCAACAGCTAATCCAAATTCTCCAGATACCACTGATAAGTTTTCTTGAGCCCCTCCTTAAGTGATACAAAATCAAATTCTCCAAGTTTTGCTTTCATTTTTTTCACATCAAAAATCTTAATCATCTGCCCATCTGGCTTTGACCGGTCCCACACTATCTCCCCGTCAAAACCCACGACTTCAGCTACAAGATTAACCAGTTCAGCAATTGAAATCCCTTCCCCTGACGACACATTTATAATATCAGGCTCATTGTATATTTCCGCAGCGCGTACAATAACTTTACACGCATCCTCAATATAAATAAAATCACGTATTGGCTTTCCTGTCCCCCAAACAGTCACTTTCTTTTTCCCATTCACTTTAGCTTCATGGAATTTTCTTATTAGTGCAGGAATAACATGCGAGCTCTCGAGCTCGAAATTATCATAAGGTCCATACAAGTTCCCAGGCACAAGTACAATTGCATTAAATCCATACTGCTTTCTGTAAGCCTGAGCCTGCACTACAGACATGGCTTTTGCCAGCGAATACGGAGCACTCTCAGGTTGAGGATATCCATTGAATAGCTCATCCTCTGAAATTGGGCTCGGGGCATTCGCAGGATAACTACAACCTCCAATCAAAGTAATGAGCTTCTCAACACCGGATAGATAAGCTTCATGTATAACCATGGTATTTAACAAAATATTATTATAAAAGAACTCCGCGGGGCTCTCTTTATTTGCAAGAATACCACCAACCATGCCAGCAAGATGAAAAACAACTTCAGGCTTTAACTCCCTGAACATCCTCCTAACCTCTTCCTGCACCATCAGGTCGTAATCCTTCCTAGTAGGTGTCAATAAATCCTGTCCTCTATTGAACAATTCCCTAACAAGATTCTTGCCGACAAAACCGGTTGCCCCCGTTATTAAAATTTTTTTACCCCCTAAATAGTTCATCACTCTACCCCTTTTTAAGCTTTGCTACTATATGAAACCCCATTTCGGGGTTCTCAATAGCTGACCAGTCACTGACTCTTCTCCTATTTCCAGAACCACGAGGAAAATCCTCTACTTCAAAAAGACCATCCACAAGCTCAAAACCACTGCTCTTGAAAAATTTCTCCCACCACTCCCTATCCTTCACATTAACATGATAAACCGCACCCAGCTCCTTGTCCTCATCCCGAAACACAGCTATGGAAGCAGTCAACAAACCATCCTTCTTTAAATGATTTTTTATATTTGTCATCAACTGTGGCAGAAATTCCTCAGGTATGTGCTCAAACACCTCCCAGAACCCTATAACATCAAATCTATAAATCTGCCCCGTTTTTGCATCCGTTATTTTAAATTCTTTGGTTATATCACAATTAAATAAATAATCATCAATTACACTCCATTCTCCACTTAGATTTTTTGACGGATAATCACTTCCTTCAAGTCCTACCGCAAAGTGATCTCTGGCCAAAAAATCAAAAACCAAGCCCCCTCCAGCACATCCCAAATCAAGATAACTTATTTTCCTACCAAAAATTTCTTCACATTTTTTAACAAATCTTAGACAATGAGTATTATCATTTTTAGCCCCACGCGGATATTTATAATCATCACTATAAAATGCAAATGGATATTCAGTAATCAAATGAACTCTATTCTGAGGTAATATATTATTAGTTTTATTTATAAGTTTAATATATAGATTAAATTTTTCATTTAACAATACATGATAAGCATTTATTTCATCCAATTCAGCATGAATCCGTCCTAACTGATCATCCAATTTACCATTAATCTGTCTTAACTTTTCATCCAATCTATTACTAATTTGTTCCAATTGTTTTTCAATATTATCTATTTTATTCTCAATGCTATTCAAATGAAAAATGCCTCTTAAAAAGTGTGCAATCTTTGTAAATATCTTCATTCCATCTCCCTTATTCTGTTAAAAATAATCACATAATGCATTTTTTAATTTACTGCAAAATTCTCCAAAATTAATATCTTTTCCCACCACCCTCTTCCCAAAAGTCCTCGCCAGTTCATACACACCAGAATGACTTCCATCTACATAAGGTAGGGCAATAATACTCGCTCTCCTAACGGAATTTACCAGCTCCTCATCCGATAGATACTTATTCTCAAAAACAAGTTGATCTGGATTTATTTTTTTTAATTCCTTTTTAAAATAGGGTTTTCCCGATCCCTTTATAACAAGCTTCCAATCTGAGAATTCGTTCTGAATTTCTGCAAAAGCTCTTATTAAATACTCTACTCCTTTATACTTCACAAACCTTCCGATGAAAAGAATTTCCCTTTCAGGTTTTATCTCTCTATCACCAATTTCTTTTAAGAAATCAAAAGTCCCATGGTTTGAGATTTTATATTTCTTCTGCTCATGCAAAGGGATACCCTGCGGTATTAGATGCTCATCATGAACAACTACATAATCACAATGATAAGAAAAAAGCCTTTGCATTATATGAAGAAAAACATTTTTCTCACCAAGATGTCCAAATGGATCGTGATATATAAAAATTTTATTTTTAGTATTCAATAAGCTCATAACAAAAGGATGAAAAAAAATTATTATTAGAAAATCATAACTTTTTGATGAAACTAGTTTTAAAACTTTAAAATAATAGAAAATATTCAAAAGTCTTATGTAGTCCATAATCCTCTGATATCTAAATGGTACTTCTAAATCTGCCAATATAATCTCTACAGATTTGTCTATATATCTTTTATCGCAATTTCTGGAAAGAATTAAAGTGACTTCATTTCTCATAGCCAACTTATTTGCCAGCTGTTTTGTATAATGCATTGGAGAACCAGGCCAGAGATTGATCAAAAGCAGAGTCCTATTTTCAATATTTCCAAAAAAGTTATGAACTATATTTTTCATAAATTTCACTATACTGCTCAGCAATCTTTTCCCAATCAAACTTCATCGCTCTTTTCATACTTTCCTTCTGCATTTTTCTAAGTTTTAATTTATCATTCATCAATATACCTAATTTATTTATTAAATCCTGTTTATCTCCCAGCTCAAACAGAAATCCATTTACTCCATCTTCTACAATCTGCCTATTCCCACCATTATTACTCGCAACAATTGCAAGACCGTTTGCCATTGCCTCCAATCCAGCAACGGGTATACCTTCATTTATCGATGCAATGCAAAAAATATCAGACATACAATAAAATTTAGATAGCTCATCTCTACTCATCCATGGCAGCAAATGTACTCTATCGTTCATATGATTTAACCTTATCAATTTCTCTAATTCACCCCTTTCGGGACCATCTCCTATCAAAAATAATTCCCAATTACTTTCTTTTAAATCTTTCAATGCGCTAATTAGAAACCCTAAATTTTTCTGCTTACTATATCTGCCAACATATAAAATTCTAAAGTACGTATCTTTTCGGTTTTCACATTTTTTATAGACTATATCAATTCCATTAGGTATGACTTCAACCTTCCCAGGTTTATAAATCCTTCTGACCTTATTTGCCAACTCATCATTCAAGGCAATGATAGCATCTGCACTTCTCCAGACCTTTTTAAAAAACCAATTGAACAGCCTAAAGTAAACAGTGGCTTCCGGTGAAAATCCAGGAATATCTCCACCGTGTGAAGTGATTATGTACGGTATGGAGTATCTTCTTTTAATATAATATGCAACTATACCAGAGGGAATAGCAAAATGAGCATGAATAAGGTTTGGTTTTTCCATATTAACAAGAGTATTAATTATGAATAACGCTGAAATGATAAACGAAATTTTTTCTAACGTACTGGAATACCCAATGTTACTTCTTAAAGTTTTTAGACGTAAAATCTTTATTCCTCTATTAATAGACATACCAGATAAATTTTTATATCCTGACGTTAACACTGTTATTTTAAAACCTTTTTTGACCAATTTTTCAGCTAACCTTTCTGTAACCTTTCCCGCTCCCCCACCAATCGGTGGAAACTCATAATTAATAACTAATACTTTCATAAAATTTGTTCAGCAAAAAAATTTTTCCTTATAATTTCTCCGAGTATCAACAAACTCCACATTTCTTTTCTATAATCACATTTACCATTAGTATGCTCTAATATTATTCTGTTTATATAATCCATATTCAAAATATCACCCATGGTATTTTTATAAATATCTATTATTTTTTCTAATCTGTCTTTCAATTCCCTTCTAACCCATCCTGCCACTGGTATTCCGAAACCCTTCTTTGCTCTATTAATAACAAATTCAGGTAATACCCCCTTCATTGTCTCTTTTAATATGTATTTAGTTTTTATCCCCTTCAATTTATAATCCGATGGCAATTTTGCCAGGAATTCTACTAAATCCTTATCAAGAAAAGGACATCTTACCTCTAATGAATTAAACATACTCGCCTGATCAATCTTGTATAAAATATCGTCAACAAGATATGTTTTCATATATGAATTAATCACTCTATCAACAAGATCAATGCAATTGCTATTCAAACTCAATATATCATCATATAGGAATTTTAAATCCCTATAACCGTCTTTTATTGGTATATTTTTATAATTAAAAGAGCCTAGCCATACCTGGTTTCTTAAAGGATAATTTCTACCTATCTCAGCTGAAAAACCCTCAAAAAAACGTCGCAATCGAAATCCAAAACTCATATTATTTTCACTAACTGGAAAAATTTTCCCTACAGTTCTAAATACTCCAATAAATAAGTGCGGTAAAAAATCCACCAATTGCGAAAGTTTTAAAGCTATAAAAGTATCATAACCTGAAAAAAACTCATCACCCCCATCTCCGCTTAAAGCAACCGTTATATGCTCACTCGCAAATCTAGACAATAGATAAGTCGGAAATATTGAATAGTCAGCGAATGGCTCATCAAGCATATCTATCACTTTATCAAATAGATCAATTAAATCCTCTATTTCTAAAATTTTTAAATTAAAGTTTACTCCAAAGTACTCTGCTACTTTTTTTGCATAAAATGATTCATCATAAGATTTTTCTCTAAAGCCGATGGAAAAAGCATCAACATTTTTTGCTCCCTTTATTTCGACAATAGCCCATAATACCGTGCTGGAATCTATTCCGCCGGATAAAAACACACCAAGCGGTACATCACTTATAAGTCTCTTTTCGACCGCATTTAAGATTAGTCCTTTTAACTTTCTTTTAGCCTCGTAAATTGGAATATCAATTTTTGGTGTAAAACTCAAGCACCAATATCTTCTTTGTTTAATCTTAAAACCTTCATTTGATATATCAATTTCCAGGAAACTTCCTGGATTGATCTTAAAAATTCTTTTGTAAATTGTTCTCTCTCCAGGTATATAATCATAAACAAAATATTTTGCAATAGATGTAATATCATATTCAAATAACAATTCTGGATGCTTTTTTAAAGCCTTTATCTCACTGGCAAATGCGAAAATATCACCCTGTGTCGTATAATATAGAGGCTTTTTCCCGAACCTATCTCTTGCCAGGATTAATTTTCTTCTATTTTTATCATAAATACCGATGGCATACATCCCATCAAGCTTGCCAAATACATCTGTACCACACTCCTCATATGAATGAACTATTACCTCAGCATCTCCTCTCGAGTTAAATATATGTCCCTTTGCTTCTAATTTCTTTCTTAATTCTCTGAAATTGTAAATTTCACCATTAAAAATAACCCATATGCTTTTATCTTCATTACATATCGGCTGGTTAGATGCAGTGGATAAATCTATAATGGATAAGCGTCTATGACCAAGAGCAACCTTATCATCCAGATACACACCTTTAGCATCAGGGCCACGATGAATTAATGTATCCACCATAGTCTGTATTAAGTCTTTTTCGGGATTTCTATTATTTTTATAGAAAAATCCAACAATCCCACACATACTTTATTTTTTGCCATATGTTATGACATTTTCAACAACATAGTCTGCTTTATCCTGTGCTTCCAAAAAACCTCTCATAACGATTTCTCCGATTAATCCGACAATTATAAACTGCATTCCTCCTAGTATCGAGAACATTATCATCATAAGAAATGTTTGAAAATCTACCCCCCATTCAAAAATAAATTTTGAAATAAAAAGCAATATTGAAAATACAGTCGAAATAAACCATACTGCAAAAGCTATTTTACCGAAAAACTGTAATGGTCTTGACCTGAATCCAGTGTAAAATCTGAGAGTTATCAGATCAAGTAAAACAGTCCCAACTCTGTTCAAACCATATTTAGTCTGCCCAAATTGTCGCGGATGATGTTTTACGGGTATTTCTGCTATCTTTATCCCGAGCCACGCGGCATATGCGGGTATAAATCTGTGCATTTCACCATAAAGTTTTAAATTCTTGAGTATACCTTTCTTGTACGCCTTTAATGAGCACCCAAAGTCATGTATTTTTACTTTCGTCCCCTCAATGAGCTTATTTATTATTCTATTTGCTATCCAGGAAGGAATTTTTCTTGTAATAGCATTATCTTTCCTGTCTTTTCTCCATCCACTTACAAGATCATAGCCCTCGCTTAACTTTTCTAGAAGCTTTGGAATATCCTCAGGATCATTCTGCAGGTCAGCGTCCATTGTAATTATTACATCACCTGTTGCATATTTAAAGCCTGCAGCAAAAGCTGCAGTTTGCCCATAATTTTTTCTGAATTTAATAATTGCAACACTGCTATCTTTTTGAGCTATCTCATCCATTATCTTTAAAGAATTGTCTGTACTGCCATCATCAATAAAAATGATTTCATAATTCTTGCCCAACCCGCCAAGAACATTTTTCAGCTTATTGTATAATAACAAAAGAGAACCCTCTTCATTTAAAACAGGAATTACCACAGATATTTCTATTTTTCTATCTTTCTTCTTATCAGCATAATCTAGAGACTCAACGATTTTAATTGGGCTTATCTTGGCAGGGATTATTTTTACATCTTTTTTCTGAACATCCTTTAAAATAGGAACAAATTCCTTCCATACGTCAATGGCTTGAGTAATCTTACCCTCAATTGCATAGGTCAATGCCATCATTGTCTGGATGTTTTCATTATACGGATCCAGCCTGGAACATTTATGAAATATTTCCCGCGCCTTAATAACTTCACCCTTATTTAAATAGCAATATCCCTTGTGATACAACACCTTAATATTGTTTTTATACTTTGAAAGTATTTTATCATATTCAGCTATTGCTTCATCATAGTTACCAAGTAGTTCATAGGCAATACCTTTGTTAAAAATTACATCATCATTTGATAAACCATTTTTTGAATATTTATTTATCAAATAAATTGCTTCCTCATATCTATCCGTCTCAATATATAAAGCGGATAAATTCACAACAGCATGAGTAAAATTCGGATTTATATTTAAAGCTTCTATAAAACTCTCCTCTGCCTGCTTACTATCACCAAGTTGATTATATACAATGCCAAGATCATTGTATACCTCAGCTTTTTTTAGTCCTCTATTTATGGATTTTCTAATATATTCAGCTGATTTATCAAAAGCTCCTTTCAGAAAATATACTCTACCAATCCCATACAGGCTCTGCGGATTCTCAGGGTCTAATTGAATAGCTCTTGAAAAATAATTAAAGGATTCTCTCGGTTGAGCAATCTCAAGGTGTATTTCACCAAGAAGGAGATTCAAATGTACGTCATCCCCTTTTAATCGATATAAAGGTTCGAGAATCTCAAGCGCCGATTCAAAATCCTTTTTTTTCAGGAAATATTCCGCCTTATTCAGAATTTCTATGTCAGATCCATTTGTTTTCACTGCATTTTTCAATCCTTTGCCATTCTTAAAAAAATAATTCAAAACCCCCTCCATAGCTTCGCCTCCTCAGTCCCATTTACTGAAGAGGTAATAAGTCACAATTTTTAAGTAAATAATTACTTACCGTTATCGGAAAGCATATCGCTGATTTCCATATTATCCAGACTTACGGTAATTATGCTTGATCTATTCTCCCGTAATATCCTCTGATAAACTTCTTCTCTATAAATAGGGATTTCACGCGGAGCTTCTATTCCAATTTTTACATAATTTCCACTAACTTCTATAATTTTTATTTTTATGTTATTTCCGATTCGGATAACTTCATCACACTTCCTTGTAAGAACCAGCATCTCTCCCTCCCTGGAGAATACGAAAGATCATATTACTCATCTTTCTCTTTCATATATTTCTTTGTTATTTAGTTTTTCAATGAAAATTTGATAGCCTGTTTTGGAATTACGATCTATAACAACGGGAGCTTCGTAATTAGCCACAAATTTTTTATTCTCTTTATCAATTTTTGCAACAAAATAGATATCTATATCACAATTATTATTATTGAAAAAGATTTTCGTTTCTCTTTTTATTGTATCAAAAAAACTCTTTGTTTTTTCATCGGGCAAATATTTCATTAAGACCATAGATATGTTTGGATCATCTTTTGCAAAAAGGACAGAAAAAAGAGGATTATTACTTATATCTGCTATCATAAAAGCTCTTATCCACTCGAATCCTGGTAACCCATATTTGAAATCATACTCTTCAATTTTTTCAACATCCAGCTTTTTTAAAAAATCAGGTACATTTACCTTCATTCCACATCCCTTATCTTTTTACTGCAAGAAGCTGAAGAGTGTCAATTGAATTGCATTAGCAGTTACCCTCAATGCAGCTTTATAGGCTGTCTCTTCGACATTATAGCTTGTAATTGCTTCAGCCATATCAACATCTTCTGCCTGAGATAGATATGATGATAAATTTACATTTGCCATCTCAAGCCTGCTTTTTACAAGTTCCAGCTGCTTTCTAACAGAGCCAACACCTGCGTTCAGATTCATAATCTTCTCCCCAACTTCATCTATATTTTCAATCAATGATGCAACTGTTGGCTGATCATCGGCAGCGAGAGCATCTCTTAAGTTGATCATTGTTTCAAAAATCCCGGTTGAAGCAAATTGACTACCAGTAACATTTAGAACTATCGAATAATTATCGGCAACTCTGCGGTAAATTTTACCTTCATTTCCATTATAGATAACCTGATTACCATCGTATGTAAATGGTTTCTCCCCTTTCGTAGATGTCCCTGCAAATACATACTTTCCTAGATAGGTACTATTTGCAGCTGAGACAACATTATCTATTATGGCTTCAACCTGTTCAGAAAGCGTCTTTCTTTCAAGATCGTTAAGTGACTTATCTGCACCCTGTATAGCAATTCCTTTAAGACGAATAACATTACTGTAAATATTATCAAGAATAGAATTAGTATTATCAACCCATCCTAAAGCATCCTCAACATTCTGAAGGAAGCTATTATTTCTCTCAATTTTTCTTTTAAAATTTTCTGCCTTTGAATAATTTACTGGATCTGAAGAAGGTTTCTCTATAGCTTTACCCGTAGATAACATTACCTGCTTTTTATGCAGGCTTTCTTTACTATGACTTAATGTTTGAAGCAACGTCCTTGTTATCACAGATTGTGTTACCCTCATTGGTTCCCCACCTCTTTTTTTGTTTAAACATTATACCATATTCAAAATAGTTACTATCATCTCATCAACAGTTTTAATCATCTTTGCAGATGCCTCATAGGCGTGCTGGAATTCTATCATATTCGTCATTTCCTCATCAAGAGACACCCCTGATATGGAATCAAGAGTGTTCTGAAGGTTCGTAACTACTTTTTCCTGACTGCTTCTCAAGAATTCCGCCTCCTGTGCCTTTGCACCTACATTGCTTATAAAAGAATTATAGTAATCCTCAATTGTAGTATCAGATATGATATCTCGGAATTGGAGATCGTGTATCGCTACTGCAACCTCGTTATTTCCAGGTTCATCAGGTTTTGAGCTTGCTACTACTAGTGATGGATCCCTGACTATTTCTGGATTTAGATCAAAATTAGACGCTCCCTGTACATCGGTTTTAAAAAAATAGACACCTGTCTTTCCGTCGAGGGTATAACCACGGGAATGTAACATATTTACATAAAGAGAAATTGAGATTGCAATATTATCAAGTGTACTTATCATATTTGGTATTTCATTATTAATAATATTCATCATGCTTCCTATTTCACCTGAATCAATATTTGCCAGCCTTGTGGTTCCGTCTGTATAAAGCTCTGCTTTGTAAACATTATTCTCCATTGTCAAATCAACAGTTATCTCAGAGGCAAGGTCTCCTGATAATACTATCTGATTACCCGCTAAGATAGTAAGAGAAGCATTTTTCTCTTCCTTTATTTTAACATTGAGATAATCTGACAATTCGCTTAGCAATTTATCTCTTTGGTCAAGGAGATCGCTTGTTCTTCTTGATACTATCTTCTTATTAAGCTCTGCAAGTTGAGACAAGATATTATTTACTCTTTCGACCTTATTAACAATTTCATCTTTGGTATTTCGCTGTAATTCAACCAGATTATTGTAATATCGCTGAATGGTATTAGTTAATATTACCCCTTTATCTTTTACAATATTTCGTGCTGCTATACTTTCAGGTTCAAGAGCCAGAGAGTTCCATGATTCCCAGAAATCCTGCAATACTTTAGATAAACCTGCATCAGTCGGCTCCGAAAATATATCTTCTATCTGTCCAAAAAGAGACTCATCCATTTTGTACTTAGCAAGATTCTGCTTTTCATAATTAACCTGATTTTCTACGAAAGCATTCCTAATTCTAACTATATTCTCGCTAATCAATTCGCCACCGAGTTGATTAAAGCCACCTATTGACTCACTAATACTGGAAAGTTCAACCCTTCTACGCTTGTATCCTTCAGTATTAATATTTGCAATATTTTTAGCTGTCACATTAATAGCTGAACGATAGTTAAAAATTGCTTTTTTTGATATATTTAAAATTTCAGATATAGCCATAGTTACCTCATATCTGAAAGTCAAGCATTTTATTGCATTTTGTTGGGGCGACCTTCACCCCCTTTGAATCATATATTTTCTCGGTTTCATTATCTAAATCGAGCAACAGATTGACCATATTCCTTGTAAAATCGATAGAAAAATTCAATAAATACTCATTTTCCCTGTTTAGTCTGGAAATTCTTTCAAGATTTGATAAAAGCACTTGTCTAATCTTAATAAGTTTATCTTTTACCTCAGTCGGTGAGAATTCTATTATATCACTCATCTTAATTTCTTTTTTATGAGCAAAGTCTTTCAACGCCTTTCTACAGGTTGTTTCTCTTTCTTTGATTAAGCCACTTATCTTTTTTATCTCAGCCTGCTCGTCAGCAACAACACTTCTTAATGTATCAATATCGCTTTTAATTATTGCATTCTGCTTCTCCTCAAGAATACTTGTGAGCTTCTCATATTCACCTATCTCTTGATCCAGAATCTTAATTAGTTCAGTAAACACTTTAATTTTCGAACTATTCATCATCGTTCTCCAGCAATCTTATCTTACTTCTAATCAGATCAAGACCATCTAAGTAACTTTCTGTTTTTATCATTTCCATATTTTCAACCTCACCCTTCTTTTTCAGAGCTCTATATATAACCTTAGATAAACCCACTCCCCCATTTTCTGCTATTGCCTTTCCCATCATACTGCTGAAAAGCATGCTTACGAGATTATTTTTATCTCCAACAATACCTCCTTCCGGCAGAGTTTTTTCCATAGCCTTTATAACATATGAGAGAAATAAACCTTCAAACTCTTTACTTGCTTTTTTTAACTTTAAATCTTCTATTCTTTTTTGAATTTCAATATTCTGTTCTGCAAACTTATTCTGAACTTTCATATCCTATCACATGATTATTAATCTTGCATTTAATGCACCAGCCTCTTTAATAGCCTGAAAAATGGCTATTATATCCCTTGGCTTCAAACCAAGTTCGTTTAATGCTTGGGCAAGATCAGCCACTGTAGTCGTTTCTCTTACTACGGCAGTTTTCGCTTCTGTTTCCTGTATTGTAGTTTCTGTAATATAAGTAACAACAGTCTGTCCAGCAGAACTAAAAGGAGCAGATGGCTGCGAAATGACTGGCCTTCTCCTCACATGAATAGTTAAGGAACCATGTGATACCAACACTTCGCTCAGTTTAACATTTCCACCGGCTACAATAGTACCTGTCCTCTCGTTTATTACAACCCTTGCTTCAACATCAGGTCTTACTGTCAGCGTTTCAATACTTGCTATAAAGGTCACACCATCTTCAACATTTTTAACAAAATCTGGATACTTGACCTCAACAACATTGGCATTTATTGCCTTTGCAAGCGTTACCCCACTTTCTCGATTATAAAGTTTGTTTATTGCATCGGCAATCCTTGTAGCTGTAATAAAATCGGGATTATTAAGAATAAGTCTTAGCGGTACTGAAAGGTCAAAATCTTGGCCCTCTGGAGCTTTTTCAAGTATACCTCCATTCGGTACTCTCCCCACAAGAGCATGATTTTTACGAACTTTTTCTCCAGCCGTTGTTTCGATATTATAGCCACCAATTGATACCGGACCCTGGGCTACTCCATAATACATTCCATCGGGCCCCATCAAAGGGGTCAAAAGTAAAGTGCCACCTTCTAGACTTTTAGCATCACCAAGAGAGGAAACCACAACATCAAATCGTGATCCAACCCTTCCAAAGGCTGGAGTCTTCGCCGTCACCATGACAGCGGCAACATTTCTCGTTCTCAGCTGTTCCTTAGGTACATTTATTCCAAACCGTTCGAGCATGTTACTGATACTCTGTACTGTAAATATAGCTCCCCTACGAGAAGCCGGTCTGTCGCCCGTACCATCAAGACCCACAACAAGACCATATCCGATTAGAATCTCCTGCTTCGCATTTTCTACCCGTGTAATATCTTTGATACGAACCTGCGAAAGTACGTTCGATACAATAATTAACAAAACAAATAAAACTCTCAATCCAGCCCCATAATACTTAATGCTATTAATCCTATTCCAATCGCCCATGTTGTTAACCTTTGAAATGTCCCCGGCTTAAAAAGCTTGTTTTTTATTCCAGCTTTTCTGTATATGATTTTAACATCGGCAACATTATATGAGTAAACGGTATTATTTTCCATTATATCACGAGGTCTCACATATCCCTCTATCTTCATAAGATTTCTCTCACCATTTACCTCTACCAGCTTTTCCCCCTTAATTCTTAATAGACCATTTTCTGTTCGCTCTACTACAAAAGCAGTTATCTTCCCTGTTAGTCTTTCTTTTTGCTCTGTGCCCTCACTTCCGCTATGACTATTTGAAACTTTACTGGAAGCACCAAAAAGCGGTAAAAAATCTGTCAGATTTCCTTTTACCGAACCTTCAGCTCCTATATTGGATGAGGATGAAGAAGATATCTTTGATTCACGAGTAGCATTCGCACTTTCTACAATCAATACTGTAACAGCATCCCCAACATCGCATCCCTTTAAATCTGAAAATATTGATCTTGAGCTATTAAAACTCTGTGAGTTTGTAAAAGATAACAATAAAAGGAGTGACAATGTAATTTTAAATAATATAATTTTATTTTTCATTGCAACTCCACTACTACAAGTTCTTTTTCCTTTAAAACGCCGGTCAAAATTTTCCCAGCTGGTTCACATGCTACCCTTACTCGGCGATTCAAATATCCATCTTCCTTTAATACACCTTCAGTCATAACATCAAAGTTTTTTGACTCCAATTTGACCTTTACCCTGCTTCCCCTTGATACAAATGGTTTTTCCTTTATCATATGATCTCTTATAATCTCCCCTTTTCTTATAAATCTTTTTGCTACCATACCACTTATTTCTGGAAGGTCCTTTAATCTAAAAAAGTCAAGATTCCCACGTTCAATTTTTAATCTCCTAATTTCAATCTTTTCATTATCTATAGTTTCCCCTGGCGAGATATTCTCTTTAGCAATTAAAACATCAAAGAAGGCAGATACTCTCAAGGTTATAGGAATCTTCTCTTTAATAATGCCCTTTGAATCTTTATATAAAAGCCAAACTGTTGTTAACCCCAACCTATTGTACATTCCATTCAGTCGAACCTCATATCCTTTGTCATTATAAAATTTATTTTTATAATTAGAATTATATATTTGCAGTTCGATATCGCCTTTACTAATCCCATAGACATGGGAAAATTTTTCCAGAAGCTTGTCACAAAGTTCATTATATTCTGAAGCTAAAACGAAAGAGGTTAAAATAAACAAAATCGATAGTTTAACTCGCATAATTACCTAACTAAAGCATTGGTCATTCTTAAAATCTCATCGGCTGTTCTTACCGCTCTTGAGTTTATTTCATATGCTCTTTGAGCTACTATCAAATCAATCATTTCCTGCACAACATCCACATTTGATTTTTCAAGATACCCTTGCTCAACCTCGCCAAAGCCTTCTTCTCCAGGTAATCCAAAGACAGGAACACCTGAAGCATCAGTTTCCTCGAAGAGGTTTTCACCTATCGGCTTCAACCCCGCAGGATTCATAAACATAGCAAGTTCTATCTGACCTATCTCCTCCGGTTCGGTTTGGTCTTCATATAGAACATAAATAACACCATTTTTATCAATTTTTATACTAGAGGCATTTTCAGGAATAACTATTTCAGGGTACAGGAGGTATCCAGAATTGTTAACAATATTCCCATTTGCGTTAATGCGGAATGATCCATCTCTTGTATAAGCGATAGTACCATCTGGTCTCTGAACCTGAAAAAACCCTCTTCCATTTATCGCTATATCAAGAGGATTACCAGTCTGTTCTATCTCCCCTTGAGAAAATGCTCTATAGGTGGAAACAGGTCTATTTCCAAGACCTACCTGAATTTCAGCTGGTTTTTCATAACCATTACTTTTCTCCCCACTACCAAGAGTCAACGTTTCGTACAGTAAATCCTGAAATTCCATCTTAACCTTTTTATACCCATTTGTGTTAACATTTGCCAGGTTATTAGATATTACATCTATATGCAATTGTTGAGCAGACATGCCTAAAGCCGCTGTTCTTAAAGACCTTAACATTTTACGTCCCCTCCAAGTTATGTTTTATATTTACCAATATTATTGGCTGCTTTTTTAAGCTGGTCATCCACCGATTTCAAAGCTTTTTGCGTTGACTCAAAATATCTTTGGACCGTTATTAAATTGATCATTTCCTTGATTGGATTTACGTTTGAGCTTTCAAGAGCCCCTTGTGTTACTATAGGGTTCTCAAGCTCTACCACATCAACATTATTAGCTACATAATAGCCATTTGCTTCTCTTTCTAATAAGCCATAATCATCTATATCTACAATCAGAAAATCATCAATATAATCACCATCTACATATATCTCTCCCGATTGTGAAACTTCAACTTTCCCCGGTTTTACACCATCTATTGTTACATTTATTGGACCACCTTTACCAAGCACGAAATAACCGTCGGATGTTTTTAGAAATCCATCACTATCGACGGTGAAATGTCCATTCCTTGTGTATTTTTCCTCACCACTCTCGGTTTGTACTGCAAATAATCCTCTACCGTTTATTGCAAAATCAAGTGGGTTATCAGTTCTCTCAATAGCACCTTCCTTAAAATTCAACTTTACCTTCACATTCGATAATTGCTTTCCCTCAATTTCCATCAACTCAACAAAAACAAGATTTCCCTTATAACCCGTTGTTCCAACATTACTTAGATTATTAGATATTATATCAAGCTTAATTTCCTGAGATTTTAATGCATCTTTTAATTCATCAAACTTTATATCCATCTCAACTCATCACATTTACCATTTATAATTTTTGCAATAACACTGCCAATGTTTTTTCATTAGGAAAAATTTCTATTTAAGATTAAAACATTTATATTATATTGTTAATCAATGATTTATGAATTCTAATTACAAGCATATATTGATATAAAAACAATAAAGATTTGAGGTTAGGAATATTTTAACAAAGATGGGAAAGAATTTCCGTGAATTTTTTACCTGTTATTCCTCAGGTAACTTTATCATTTTAATATCGCCAAAATACTTTTGATCTTTGAGCTCTCGAAGCTGACTCAATTTGTAGGTCACTTTCCTTATTCTTTTTGATTGTTCTAGAATTGCTCTTATACTTTCGCGTATCTTTTCAATACTTAGAGCAGGTAAGGAATATTCAAGTATTTCAGCGATATTAATAATAGATGTAAGAGGATTATTAATCTCATGGTTAATTGTAACAACAATTTCCCCGATAGCTGCAAGTTTTTCCTTCTCAACAAGTTCAGCCTGCAAATCTTTAAGTCTTCGCAGAGTTTTCTTTAAAATCCTGTTTTGTTTTTCAAGTTTACTTTTCATCTGAACTTTTTCAATTAGTACTGCCACATAATTACCAAGGGTTTCATAGTCTTTTCTGTACTCAAGTTTATAAACCTCGGGTCTTTCATGAGCAAGGTTTAATACCCCTATCAATTTATTTTCTATTCGAAGTGGAATCGACAGGAAAGAAGAAAATCCATTATCCTGACAGGCTCTTGTCCTTTCCAGAGATGGTAGTATAATTGGTCTTTGATTTACAGAAGTCCATCCAGCTATCCCTTTCCCCTTTCCAAAATCGAAATCGCTTACAAGATCTACTATTACATTTCCCCTTTTATACTTAGGGACAATTCTATCCTCTTTTGCATCGTACAAGAAAAGTGTACATGCTGTAAAAGAAATAGTATTTTCCATAATATTAAAAATAGATTCGAAAAGTTTATCCCAGCTAACATCTTCCAACATTAAATTGCTAATATCATGAAAAAGAGAATATCCAACTTTACCCATCAAACTCATCCTTTATGCAATATTTCAATTAAATTTCTTAATTGGCTCGACTCACTTCTTTGCTCGAGTGGTAGAATAACCTTAAATGTAGTTCCTTCTCCTTCTCTTACTCCTACCTTTATATCCCCTCCCATGGAATTTATTATATTTTTACACATAGTCAGCCCAATGCCTGTATTTTTATCCACCTCTTTGGTTGTAAAGAAAGGTTCCCATATTTTATTTATTATGCTTTTATCAATACCTCCAGCATTATCCTCAACATATATCTCAATCCACTTCCCCGGGTTAACTCTCGTCATAATTTTTATATACTTAATTTCATCACGTCTCTTTGGATTATAGATAAAAGCATCTCGAGCATTAGAAATGAGATTAATCAAAACCTGCTCAATCAATAAAGGATTTGCCAGTATAAAAGGTAAACTATCTCTATGCTCCACCTTTAATTCAATACCAAGATTCCTTAGTTCATAAGAGAATATTTTAACCAAGTTATCAACTACATCCTGTATACTTACAAGCTCAAGAATATTTCCTTCAGTCTGCTGTGCAAACAACCTCATACTATTAACAATACCAGTCATTTTACCAATCATTCTTTCAAAATCATCTATAAAGGACAGCAATTTATCCTTTGGTAACTTCCCTTTCTCCTTCAGTTTATTTTTTAGTAGCTCCAATCTCAGATTCATCGCATTTATCGGATGACTAATTTGATGTATCAAGCCAACAGTTAATTCACCAAGTGCCCTTAACCTATCTCTACTGACTGCGATAACCTGATTCCGTCTTAATTCCTTTTCCATTGCCTTAAACTCAGTAATATCTCTTATAACCATTATAATATAATCAACTTCACCATCGCTATTCTTAATTGGACTAAATGAGATTAGCACATTGTTAACCTTTTGACCATTAACCAGATAACACTCGATATTCGTAAAAATTCCGCTACTAAGCTTATCTATAAGTGTCAAACGTTTTTTATTTTCAAAAAAATCTTCCTGTTCTTCAAATTCACCTTCATCTGCATCCATTATAAATTCATCAATAATCTTTCCCCTTATTTCATCAAATTTCACTTCCAACATATTAAGCACTGAACGATTGGCGTATTCAATCTTACCCTCTTTATTTAGTATAAATACACCATCGGATATACTTTCAAGAATTAATACTGTTGTCTCATAATCTTTTATTTTGCTTCTCATAACCCCACTCTAATATACAACCAATTTTCCACTTTTGTATTCAATCTTGTTAAACTTCTCTCTGTTTATATCTACCAGAGATAACCTTGGAAACACCCTTTGAACCTTTAGTTCCATTTCTTCGCCAATTTGGAAATCTCTATTTGATTCTACGTAAATATTTACTCCATATAACCTTATTATATATCTTTTATCACTAACCTTATCAATTACTCTGCATCTTACTAGGTCTCCGACTGAAAACCTTCTAAAAACTTTATAGTTACTGAAAAAGTTCATATCCTGAAATCGATATTTTTATTATTCAGCTTACTCAAAATTTTTAACTCATCGTAGCTTAAATCTTGACTGCCATGTTTCAGCAAACTTGAACTACCAGTACTCTTGGAATTCTTTTCACCACGATTACTTTTGGAAGGTATACCAGATCTGCCCATATGATGGCTCTTCAATAGGATTAGAAGCTGTCTTGCGTGTTTGTCCCTGACAAGAAAATAAATTAATCCGATAACCATGAATAAAAAGGAAAGGAGGAACATGACTCTTGAAACAATTTTCAAATTTGTCATAAAAATAGCACTATTTTTAATCCTTTCAGCTGGATACTGTACCATCAAATTATCATTAAAGAAAGCAATACTTGGATACGTTATTTCAACTATATACTTATTTTCAAGAACATCGTAGGAAAAATTGGCACTTTTGAATGGTACTGTCATAATTTTAAACCTCACATAGAAAGAATCCATAACAGATGATTCAATTCTCAATATGGAATTTATATCTGATAACACTCCATATGTTATATACTCACTAATAGAGTTCCTATCAAAAGTTATATCCATTCTACCATTCTCAGGGTCTATTTTTATATCTGGCTTCATATAAATTTCTCCACCAGGAATAACAATAATTGAATTGCCTGTATTCCCTTTTATTTCCAATGTTTCAGCCTTCAACATTTTGCATGATATAATTATAAGTAGAAATAAAATACTATATAAAAATAAACCCTTTGATTTACCTTGCGAGAATGTCAATTTTACCTCCTTTATTTTTAATACCTTTATTTATCTCTTCATCGATTTTCTTTTTCTCTTCCATTTTCTGATTCAAACTACTTATCTCTACCCTGTCTTTGTCCCTGGGCTTTTTCTTATTTTTATTATTTCTTTTTTCTCTCTTACTCTCCCTATCCACACCCCTAATCGAATGAATCGATTCAAGAGGATTCAAATCAGGAGAAGATACATTATCATCTAATGGCATTTCTTTCCTCTACTTTTTTTCTCAATAACCTTAACGTCTCATTTAAAATTTGCGAGACCCTTGATTCACTTACACCCAATACAAGACCAATATCAGCAAGTGTCAGCTCCTCATAGAAATACAATGCAAGAATCAATCTCTCCCTTTCATCTAACTCTTTAATGATATTCTTTAGATAAGATTTCAAATCATCAAATTCAACTTTTTCTTCTGGGTTCATCTGGTCAGGATCAACTATCCTATCCTTAATTCTGATGCTATCCTCACCATCCTTATACAGTTTATCGTCAAGAGACAAGGTATAACCAATGTCTATGATTTGCTGAATTTTAAAATATTCCTCTTCTGATATATTAACTTCTTTACAAATTTCCTCTACGGTAGGCTCTCTCTTAAGTTTACTTCTGAGACGTTCAAGACCATCATTTAATTTCATTATTGATTTAACCTGACCTCTATTAAGAGCAGTTTCTCTTCTTATAGCATCAATTATTTCTCCGTATATTCTTTTATATGCAAAGGTTTTAAAACTAACTCCATATGAGAGATTATATCTCTCAAGGGCTTCAAGCAATCCTATTATGCCATATTGATATAAATCTTCTTTTTTTAATATCCAATTTTCAGGTATATGTAATCTACCCACTATATGCTTTATTAGGTTTATGTAGGATTTAATAATCCTCTCTTTTAAACTTTCATTTTTTGTCGTTATATACTCCCTTACAAGATATTCAGCATCTTCCCGGATTTTTAATTTTTCATTCAGCATTTACTTTATTTCCTTCTTCTTTTTTTGCCTGTTCAACATTTTCTTTTTGACCTATTTCTTTCGGTCTCAATGCTACTGCCATTACTGCACTTGCGATAAAGAATATAAACAATACACCTACAAACACAATTAGGGAACGGATAATCGATGTAAAAAGAGAAATATTGCTTAGTAGACAGAGTATAAATGTCAGAATTGAAATTGAAAGGGCAATACTATAAATAATTTTGGTTATCATTCTCTACCTAAGATTATTTCTTTATTATCAATTAATCTATCAAAAACGTTAATTCCAAATCTTCTATCCATAATGGGAATACTCATAAGTTTTTTAACTATTATTTTGAAATGTAATGTTGAAATGGAATTGGGATACTCCAATATAAATGGACTCTGTATTTTAATTGCTCTCGCTATCTGTTCATCATCCACCAAATACCCTCCATAAATCAATTTTGAATTCAAGAACTTTTGCGCCATTAAATCCAGCTTTCTGAATAGCGAATCACCCTCCTCCTGATTTTTGACCATATTAACAACGAGTATAATCGGCATATTAGGCTCAGTAGTCTTGACTATTTTCACAATCCCATAGGTATCAGCGATAGAAGCTGGATCGGGGGTTGCTATCACTATAACCTTATCAGCACTCAATACAAACGATAGAACAGTTCTTGAAACTCCTGCTCCTGTATCAATCACTATTGTATCATATTTATGCTGAATTTTTTTAAATTCAGCACTTATTTTTCTTAACACCTCATCCTCAGACTCTATCAGTTCCTTTACAACTGACGAAGCAGGTAAAAGGTCTATCCCCTGTGGACACTTGAAAATTATTTCTTCTATTGGTTTTTGATTTAAAATGAAATCGGAAATATTATAATCTGGATTAATACCAAGGAAAAGATCAATATTGCCAAGGTGAATATCAGCATCAATCAGCAATACCCTTTTACCAAACTGGCTTAAAAGTAAAGACAGATTAACACTAAGATTTGTCTTCCCTACCCCACCTTTTCCACTTGTAACGGCAATGATTTCCGCAGATTTCTTGTCACTGGCGTCACCAAACTTTAATAACCTTCCAAAAGCACTACCTTCAACCATAACACCTCAAAATTCTTTTATTATTTCTTTTGCCAGAACACTGGCATTAATAACATGCAGACTCTCCGGTATTTCATTACCCATTGTAAAAAAGAATAACTTATGCTTAAAACTTTTTATCAAACTAAATATCCTGCCTTTATTTCTTACCTCATCAACCTTTGTTAGAACAATCCCTACACGTTTCAACGAATTAAATCTTTCCATATATCTATCAATTTCACCCGAGTCCAGATTAGCAGGTATACAAACAAGATGTAAAATGTCTGGGACCGTTAGAAGACCCCTGAATATATCCTTATACCTATCTATATCACCAATCGGTGTATCAATAAGCACTAAACCTTTATCTATTTCATTAACAATTCTAAGCAATTCCTCAGGACTTTTAGCTTTTATTAACTTTATACCAGAAACCTGAGAAAATTTGTCGAGTCTATCCATTGAACCTATTCTATAAATATCGGTAGATATTATATTTTTATTCTTTATCTTATTTAAAACTGGACTCAATGCCATCTCCATTAGTACTGTTGTTTTTCCACATCCAGTGGGACCCATAAAAGAAAAAACAGTCCGATCATTGTTAAACAAGTTATCTACATCCCCGAGTTTTTCCCCTATCTTTTCAACAATCCTCTTTCTCACTCTGGCTTTAAGTTCACTATAATCTATTACTTTGGTTTCGCCAGATTGATAATATATATCTTCAATAATAGCGATTGAATCGGAATACTCTATGCCTGTATCACATAGTTTTCTCCACGCATTCTCGTAAAACTCAGGTAATCCTATATTTAAAATATTACGGAAATAATTATAGAGTTTATCAAGCTGTCTTTTTACAATCAATTCCTCATTAGCGGATTTTTCCGGTTTCGATTTTTTCTTTTCTTCATGTTTTGGCTTAGCTTCAGTACTCTCTGGCTCTTCAATCTTAACAGTAAGTTTTACAAGATTCTTATTTTCCAGTAACAAACCATTACCCTTTATCTCTTTTGTTTCAAGAACAATTACATCTTCACCAAGCTCTTCTTTAGCTTGATTTAACGCCTCCTGCAACGTTTGTCCATAAAATGATTTAATTCTCATTTGGATACTCCACTGAGCCTACAGTTTTTAATTCAGTATCTGGTGTTAATTCATTATATGAAAGCACAGCTAAATTTGGTAAAACCGGATCAATAAAGTTTCTAACATATCTTCGTATATGTGGAGAAGTTAATAGAACAGGTTTTACTCCCATCTGTATCGCTTTCTCAACTTTTTCGGCAAGGGAACTAAAAATTTTATTAACCTGATCTGGTGTAAATCCAAGGTTTTGTGATCTACCATTACCACTTCTAACATTCTCCATAATTTTATCTTCAAGGCGCGGATCGAGAGTAATAACTGTTATATAGTTCTTATCCTGTTTGTAATATCCAGTTATCACCTCAGCAAGAGCATTTCTTACATACTCAGTTAAAACATCCGAATCCTTTGTCATTGCGCCATAGTCCGCTAAGGTTTCCATAATAGTAACAAGATTTCTAATTGGTATTCTTTCTTTTAGCAAGTTTTTAAGTACTTGTGTAACTGTTCCAAGATTTACAATATCTGGGACAACCCCCTCAACAACTGCCGGGTGAGTCTCTTTTAAATGGTCAAGCATCCTTTGGGTTTCCTGCCTGTCAAGCAATTTATAGGCATTATTTTTTAATACTTCCATCAAATGAGTTGCAATTACTGCTACTGGTTCTATAACAGTGTAACCGGCAAGCTCTGCCTTCTCTTTTTCTGATTTTGGAATCCACTTAGCTGGTAACCCAAACGTTGGTTCTACTGTATCAATGCCTTTTAACTCAGCTCGATCATCAGGATTCAATACAAGATAATACCCCATCATCAATTCATATCTGGCACACTCAACTCCATAGATTTTGAAGACATATTCGTTAGATTTTAATTGGATGTTATCTCTTATTCTAATTGGTGGTACAATTACTCCAAGTTCTATAGCTATACTCTTTCTTATTGTTGATATTCTTCTTAATAAATTCCCGCCCTGATTCACATCAACAAGCGGTATCAGTCCATATCCTATTTCAACTTCAAAGGGATCAGGATGAAGGAACTCCTCTATTTTCTCTTCTGCTTCGGCTGTCTCTTCAACCTCTTCTTCCTTTGCCATGGCTTCTTGAATTTTCAAAGCTTTCTCAACTAAATAACCACTCCCTGCCATAATAGCAGCCATAATCATGAATGGGAAAAATGGCATCCCGGGCACAAGTCCCATCAGAGCGAGTACACCAGATGTTACAAAAATTGCTTTGGGTTGCCTAGTGATCTGTGCCGATATATCCGTACCAAGGTTACTTTCAGAAGATGCCCTTGTAATAATTATACCTGCGGAAGTGGAAATAATTAAAGCTGGTATCTGAGCAACAAGACCATCCCCAACCGTGAGTATTGTATAGGTAGAAGCTGCCTCACCAATAGGCATTCCCCTTTGCAGAACTCCTATTATCAACCCACCAATAATATTTATTGCTGTAATCAGTAAACCTGCTATAGCATCTCCCCTTACAAACTTGGAGGCACCATCCATAGCTCCATAAAAATCAGCCTCTCTCACTATCTGTTCACGTCTTCTCTGAGCTTCCTGGTCATCTATCAAGCCAGCATTTAAATCTGCATCAATTGACATTTGCTTGCCAGGCATAGCATCAAGGGTAAACCTAGCTGATACTTCAGCTATCCTCGTAGCACCTTTTGTAATCACAATAAAGTTTATGATAACAAGAATTAAAAATATTATAATTCCAACAAAATAATTCCCCCTCACAACAAATGAACCAAAAGCCTGAATTAATTCACCAGCATAGGCTTGGGTCAAAATCAATCTCGTAGTAGCAACGTTTAGTGATAATCTGAAAAGAGTTACTATTAACAATAAACTAGGAAAAACAGAAAATTCCAATGGTTTCAGAATATAAATAGAAACGAATAACATTACAAGAGCACCTGTTATATTCATTACAAGCAATACATCCATAAGGAAAGTTGGTAATGGAAGAATCATAACAGTAAGTATCAATATAACACCGGCTGCAAGAGCAACATTACTATTGCTCAATATGCGCATTACTCTATTTGATTGCACTACAGTTTCAGGCATCTATCAACTCTTTATTTACTGGATTATTATCCTTCCTCATTTGATACACATATGCTAATACTTCTGCTACAGCATGATAAAGAGTGAATGGTATCTCCATACCAACTTCACAGGACTCATATAAACTTCGAGCTAGTGGCTTATTCTCAACTATTGGTACATTATATTGAATTGCTATTGCTTTTATTTTCTCTGCAATTTTTCTTTTCCCCTTTGCTACAACCACAGGTGCATCGGTTCTTTTCTTTGGCTCATATTTAAGAGCAACAGCTATAAAGACTGGATTAGTAACTACAACTGTCGCTTCAGGAACAGCTGACATCATTCTTCTTCTTGCCATCTGAAATTGCAGAGATCTGATCCTGCTTTTAACTCTTGGATCGCCTTCATAGTCTTTCCATTCATCTTTTACTTCCTGTTTAGTCATCATTATCCTTTTTTCATAAGAATATTTTTGATAAAAATAATCACCAATAGCTAAAATAAGCAGAACTACTGCTATTTTAACCGTCAACTCAAACACCACACTACCGAAGAAACTAACCGCCTTCGGGACTGTACTGCTGAATAAAAGTAGATAATCTTCCGTATGTCTTTTTAAAACCGAATAAGCGATAAATCCAACTATTATAAACTTCAACAAGCTTTTTAATAGTTCAACAATAGAGTTAAGTGAAAAAAGTTTTTTTAAACCATTAACAGGATTAAGTTTATCAAATTTAATTTTTATTGCTTCGCTTGCATAGACAAAGCCCACCTGAAGATAATTTATCAATAGACCTGTAAGCATTACACCCAAGAGAAAAGCACCAACAACAGGTCCAAAATAACGCAAAATGAACATAACCTGATATATTAGTGTATCATCTGTAACTTCATACACACTTACAGATTGATAAACCTCTATCATAAAGCGAAGAGTTCTTTCTATCAATTCTTTGCCCAGAAAAATAAAAAGAAATATCCCTGCAAAAAGAATCGCAACAGAATTTAATTCCACGCTCCTTGCTACATTACCTTTTCTCCTTTCTTTACCTCTCTTTCGTGGAGTCGCTTTTTCGGTCCTATCCTGCGCACCATCAGGCATTTTTTAACCTCTTAAAAAAATCAAGATTGTATTAACATAATCAACCATCTGAGAAAAGAAAGAATCAAATATTACCTGAAAAATACTTAAGGAAATTATAAGCACTACTATACCAGTGAAAATCTTTAATGGTAAAGTGACAAAAAATACATTCATCCTTGGCATTACCCTCGCCATAAAGGATATTGCAATATCTACAAGAAGTAAAAATACCATAGCAGGAGCTGCAAAGCCCACACCAATCCTATATAATATAGAGCCACCCTCTATCATATGTCTTCCAAGTCGAGGTGATAAACTACCCAGGCCAAGGGGAACAGCTTTAAAATTCTCAGCCAATAACGCAACAAAATAGTAATGGGCATTAACTGCAAATACAAATGCCATCACAACTATTAACCAAAAATTGCTAATAATAGGAAGTTGCTGATGACTTGTAGGATCCATTACATTTGCCAATCCAAGTGCCATTTGTCTTCCGATAAAACCACCTGCCATGTAGAAAGCTTCAAATATTAATCTGGCACCAAATCCTACTATCAAGCCTATGAATACCTCTCTTGAAATATTAATAATTAACGATTCAACTGAATTTATATCTACACTTTGATTAACTGTTGGAAAAACTACTATAGCCAGCACGAAACCAATAAAAAATCTTAACCGCTGGGGAACTGATTGATAACCAAAAATTGGTAACACCATTAGCATGGAAACTATACGAAAAAATACCAACATAAATCCGGGCATCAATTCGGACATTTTATCAATCAGTTCATACATAACGCTACTCTACCATTAACGGTATTTGACTATAAACCTCCTGAACGAAGTCCATAATCATATTAAGTATCCAGGGCATCAGAATTAATAAAACAAGACCTACTACTGCAATCTTTGGAATAAAAGTCAAGGTCATTTCATGGATTGAGGTGATAGCCTGGAATATTGCAATTGCAAGACCCACCAGAAGTGCACTACCTAAAACGGGCGCAAGTATAAAGATTGCAGTGGTCAATGTTTCCCTCCCTAAAAAAATTACATAATCTGTCGTCATCTCATAAATCCCTTTACTAAAGATTCAACAATCAAATGCCATCCATCCACAAGCACAAAAAGTAGTATTTTAAAAGGCATTGAAATCATAATTGGAGGTAACATCATCATTCCAAGAGATAACAGAACACTAGCAACAAGCATATCTATCAGTAGCATTGGAAGGTAAAGGAGAAATCCTATCTGAAATCCTGTTTTAAGCTCACTTATTATAAAAGCAGGTACAACTATCGATAGAGAAAGCTCATCGGGGCTTTGCGGCAATCCTTCACCTCTCATATCTATAAACAGCTGTAAGTCCTTAGCTCTTGTCTGCGATAGCATAAATTTTTTCAAAGGCTTGATAGATCGCTCTATTGCTTGCGACTGCGTTATTTCCCTACTTAAATATGGCTGAATCGCATTTTCATTTATTTCATTAATTACAGGTTTCATGATGAAAAATGTTATGAATAACGCCAATCCAACAAGCAACTGATTTGGCGGGACTGTCTGAGTAGCAAGTGAAGTTCTAATAAAATGGAATACTATAATTAACCTTACAAAAGATGTCATCATAATTAAGATGGATGGTGCAAGCGCCAATATGGTAAGCAGTATAACTATCTTTATAGACAGCACAAAATCCTCGGGACGCTGAGATTCGTCAATTCCAATAGTTACCCTTGGCAATGGTGTTTGAGAATATACAATCATAGGAGCCATTAAAAACGCCAATAATATGATTACCTTATATCTCTTTATCATCCTGTCTTTTTTTCAGATTAATCTTCTCTATTATATTGCCTTCAATTCTTTTTTTAGCATCTGATATACTATTTTCGGAAAACTCATCCTGAACTTCGAATTCATCTAATTTGTTAATGCTATGCTCAGTCACTCCAAGTAAAATCTTTTTACCATATACATCGATTATTAATAAATACTGTTTTGGAGATAAATATTTCCTGCCAATGATTTTTATATTCTGCCCAAAAGTCGAATTTTTGAATCCTTTTATTTTTATAAACCTAGCTATAATCAGTATCAGAATTATAATTATCCCCGTTATTAGCATAGTTTTAAGAATAAAAGTATAAAAATTAATCTCTTTGCCTGCCTGGTTTCCAACTATGCTTTCTTCAGACACCTTTATCGTATCCTCTATTGTCTTCTGAGACAGATTTTCATACGAAGGATTATTCACCATCATCAAAATACCAATTAGAGCTATAGCAAAAAATATTGCCGCAAGTAATAAATTCCCCCTTTTTTTCTGGGAATTATTGTTACTTAAGAGGTTACTTCTCATCGTTTCATCCTGTTATTTGATGTAAACTGAGTTATTCTTATACCAAAAGCATCATCAACAACTACTACTTCACCCTCAGCAAATTTTCTTCCATTTACATATATATCCAGTGGTTCTCCAGCAGCCTTATCCAACTCTACAACGCTTCCTTTACCAAGTCGTAAAAGATCTCTAATAGGTAAAATCTTTCTACCAAGTTCCGCTACTATCTCAAGCTCCACATCCATCAAAATATCCATATTGGTTGTCTCTTCAACAACTTTCTCCTCTACAAGATTTCTGAATTCTGCTTCACTTACCTCTATTTTATCCCCTCCCTTCTCAGTTTTCGAAACTTTTTCATAAGATATATAGTGAAATACTCTAAAGTTTAATTCTTCAGCTTTGAGACTATACGTTACTAAAAAGTTCGAGTCCGTTTTCTCTATTCCATCAAGATAGGTACTTTTAGCTATTATCTGTACATCTATATCTGTTGCATTAATCTTCTCACCATCTTTTAAATTTGTCCTTATTTGGCCGAAGACCTGATTAAAAATTTCCTTGATGCCATCACAAGTCTCTTCACTTAATTGCATATCTTCATTTCCTTCACCCAATAACATAGAATATAAAAAGTTACTGAATTCCTGATTAAGTAATATTACATTATTAAAAACTTTACTGGATTCAATCTTAAACTTTAAAGCTAGAAAAGGATATTCAAAATCGATGTATTCAGGAAGCAAACTTGCCACACCCTCTATAGCATATTTTACTTTATATTCCTTACCTGTTATCTGACTTAGAACTTCATTGATTATTTTAAACAAATTATCAAAATTATTTTCAAACTCTTTCTTAAATTCCTCAATCTTCATAATTATCCTCTCTTACTATTTCACTTACTTTTATAGCAATTTTATTTCTGGACTTTCCTGGGACACCCTTATATAAGAGTTTATTTGAACAATAAATATCAATGAGATCAGTTATTGATTTGTCAAGCCTTAAAATATCACCTAGATCAAGTTCAAGAAATTCTTTCATTCTTATGTTCATCCTTCCAAGAATCGCCCGTAGTGTTACCGTCGTACCCCTTATATTATCATTTATAAGCTTTTTTTCTTCCTTTTCAACTTCCTTGCCTCCAAACATTATTTTTTCCTGCACATCTGACATGGAAAAGATTGTGGATATCCATATATAAGGATAGCACAGATTCATCAGCGCACTCTTTCCTCTAATATTTAATTCAATACTTATAGCAACAACCGGTTCTGATGATGACAAAATTTGAACGAACTCTGGATCTCTTTCAAATTGATTAAATCTGCAATCGAACTCCTTAAGAAATTTCCAATTATCTGAAATTTCCTTTGCAATTCTATCAACAATCTTTGTCATTACATTTTGCTCAATTACTGAAATAGGGCGAAAAACCGTAGAAAGTGTCCCTCTTCCCCCAAAAAGCCTTTCAACAATAAAAATTACCACCTGTGGACTTATCTCAAGTACAAACTTGGTAAAGGGTTCATTAATTGTACCGACCCATATAGCCGATGGTGAAGATAGTGACATCATAAATTCTGAATACATAATCTGGTCAATACCCAATAGCTTAACTTCAACTATCATCCTCATTTGCGCGGACAGAAATACACTTAAATTCCTGGCAAATCGTTCATGAATTTGTTCGAGTAGCCTCAACTGATCCTTGGATATGATACTGGGTCTTCTAAAGTCATAGGTGGTAATTTTTTTCTTCTTTTTTATCTCGGCTGGTTCTTCTGTCTTACCTGATATTACACTACCTAATAATTCATCTATTTCTTCCTGTGATAAAATTCTGCCCATATCAACCTTTCTCTATTGTAAAATCAATTTTGTATAATAGATACTATCTACCTTGCCAGAGCTGAGCATCTCATTTAATTTTTGCTTTAACTCCCTTTTTGATTGCTCTTGAAAATCTAACTTCGCGATTTCAAGAGCTGTTTTCGATCTGAAATAATTAATAAAGAAATCATTTAGCTGAGGTGATCTATCTTTTATTTCCTGTGCAACTTTCTTATCCATTGTTTCAATAGCCAGTGATACCAATACAAATCTTAATCCTTCTGATTTATTGGTATTCACTGTTATATCTTCAAATACTACAATATTCCCTATTTCTCTACCTCTTCCATCAGACTCTTTTTCTCCTTTTTTTCCAAATAACTTTGATAAAAACCCAGCGGATTTCTCTTCCACAGAATCTTTTTTAGCTAAAAGAGAATCAAATAAAGATGATGTATCTTTTATTTCAACTGCCAGGCTTTCTTCTCCAGAAAATATTTCCTCCTCTATACTCTGATCAGCGAGCACAGAATCCAATCCCAATTCGACCCTTATATCATTTCTTAACCTTTTTTCAAATATTTTTGGTAATATTACCCTACGCGTGATAAAAAAAGATGCTAACGAAATTACAATAGCTAACAAAGCAAATATCAAATACCTAAAGAACTTTCTGAGGCTATCTTTTTGAGTCTTTTCTTCTTCTGGCATATATATAAACCTATTCTTCTTTCAATAAAACAAATTTATACATATTAGAAGATGTCAAATTTTATGCCACCTGTTGGAATATTTATACTTTGTTTAGTTAATTTATTAATAAAACATAAATCATCATATATTACTGATATACAACAACATATTTCTTGAAATATTGATTTCATTTATAAATAAAAAATTCAAAATCCCGCTTGTTTATAGCACATTACCTTTAGTGGAGGAAATATTTGCCGATTTTAATTTGTGTTTTTCCTATTCACTTTTATCGCCATGTAACAAGGAATTCAACACGTCTGTTTTTTTGTCTGTTTTCTTCACTTATATTCGGAGCAATTGGTCTATACTGAGAATATCCAGCAGACACCAGTATTTCAGGAGGGACACCCACATTATTAATCAGATATTTCACAACGCTTAAAGCTCTTGCTGTAGATAGCTCCCAGTTGGATGGAAATTTACCAGATCTTATAGGTAAGTCATCGGTGTGACCACATACAATAACTTCTGCTACATCCTCTTTTAACATATCTCCAACAATTTTTAATATCGGATATGCCTCAGGCTTCAAGTCCGCACTCCCTAAATCAAATAGAACTCTACTACCCATCCTTATTAGAAATCCTGTTGGAGTCTCCTCAACTGATATATCCTTTTCATACCCCATCTTTCTGGCTATTTCTTTCATAGCATTTATGTTCCTATATAATGCTACTCTCCTTCTCTGATCAATCATGCTTTCCTTCGGCGTTGTAGGATTGTTTAAAATTGAAACGTTTTTATTCAAAACCCCTAAAGCGCCTCTTATAGAAAACATTGCTCTATCAAAAAGAATCTTATTTATTGATGAAAAAGATATAAGCAACACAAAAAATGTTAATAGAAGTGTAACCATATCAGAATATGTAGTCATCCAATGAGGGGAACCAGGTGGTTTTAAATCTTCTCTTTTTTTTCTAGCCATTATTGCTCTTCCTTAGTTGATTCAATCCTCATCTTTGGTGGTAAGTAATTTAGCAACTTTTTATATAGAATTCTTGGATGTTCTCCATTTTGTATAGCAAGTACACCCTCAATTATCATCTCTTTAATTATTACTTCATCATCGGACCTATTCTTCAATTTCCCCGCTATTGGCAGGAATACAAGATTGGCAGCAAGCACTCCATAAAATGTAGTTATCAATGCTAGTGCCATGCCTCCTCCTATTGCCGTCGGATCTTCCAATTTTCTTAACATAAGTATAAGCCCAATCAGGGTACCAATCATTCCAAAAGCAGGTGAGAATGTCCCTAAGGATGTAAAAATTTGCTGCCCCTTTTTATGCCTTTCTATTAAATACGTCAATTCTGTTTCCATTATATCTCTTATCGTGTCCTGGTCCATTCCGTCGACAACCATCTCCAGTCCATTTCTCATATATTCATCACCAATTTTATTTAGTTCCTTATCAATTGATAGCAAACCCTCTTTCCTTGACTTCTTCGACAACTCTACAAATTGATGAACAAGTGATATCGCCTTTCTCCTATCATCCGAAAATGCTTTCCTTACAACACTCATCACACTTATAATCTCAGACATGGGGAAATTAACAAGTATTGCAGCAAAAGTACCACCAAAAACAATAAGCATAGATGGAACATGAATAAAAGTTGTGAGGTCACCACCAGATGTTATGGAATAAAATACTAACCCAAGCCCAGCTATAATACCCAAAATTGTCGCTAAATCCATACTATTCCCATATTTTTAAGAAAATGTATGTCCAGCGTGGGAGCAATTACTACCACGCTGGACGCTGGATTTTAAAAATACAATTTCAATTATCTCTTCAGATTCGTTGTTACATCTGCTATCTGTTCTAAAGTCGATACTACTCTTGCGGCTGCCTGATACGCCCTCTGAGCCTCTATCATCTTTGTAAATTCCTCAGCAAGATCAACTGTGGACAATTCCAAATTCCCTGATTCGATAGTACTATCCAGAGACTCTGCCTCTCCAATATTTGGAAAACCACTATTCTCAGTCGGTAGGAAATTACTTCCACCGGCTTTTTTCAATCCTGCTGGATTCGTAAACTTCGCAAGGGCTATCTGGGCAATTTTTGCTTCCTCTCCATTTGTAAAATATCCGATTATAGAACCATCACCTTCGATTTTAAACTCACTTAAATAACCTGATTCACGTCCATCTCTATACTTTGTATGTAGAGTTGATACCGCGTTGTACTGTGTCACACCACTGGATACACCTTCCTGCTCTTCAGAATGTATCTTTATTTCCAGATCATCTGCTCCATTGGCAAGACGCAATCTTAATGCATCGACTCCTCCATCATAAAGGAATCCTACAAGATCACCATCGGCATCAAAAAGTATCCTTCCTGTACCGCCCGAAACTATTGTCTCTTCGGTAGATGTTTTGACTTCCCATTCCCACTCTCCAGCTGTACCAGTCTTCTTAAATACAATAGTTATATTATGACTTTGTCCAAGACTATCAAATACAACCATCGATGCTGAGGTATTGGCAGTATAACCAGCCACAGTATTAACAAAGCCCGGTACTGACATAACCCCCGTATTGCCAGTATCTGCGGTTAGACTGATTGTTGTTGAGCTATCACCTGGAACGTCATCAGAGAGAACTATTTTCCCATCGCTCAAAGTAGCTGTTGAATATCCTGAATATAGATTATTTATAACACTAATCAAATCACTTAAAGTTGTACCATCGTTTCCTGATCCATATGTGAAGGTCCCTGATATATTATTACCATCTTTGTCAGTACCACTTATATTAAAAGTATCTCCACCAATTAGATCCGAAGTAACCTGTAAAAGATCATTTAGCTCTGTTGACTCATCAGCTACATCTCCTGAAATAGCCTGAGCACCATCATTTATTCCGATATCATTTAGAAATGTGCCACTTCCTATTTCATTGAGAGTAATCTGCGTTCCACTATATCCATCTATCGCTTTGATTCTAATATACTGCCCTGATGCATCAGCTTCAGCCTTAACTTTGCCATCAAGGCTGGTGCCCTGTATTTGTGTATTAATTTCACTAGCTAAAGCATCAGCATCAGCATAATTACCCGCGGTAATCGTAATATCCTGTGTAATTGTCTCTCCAAACTGTGGATCAAAAATTATTCTGAACTGGTCATTAGTTCCAGCTGTAATCGTAATTCCACCACTCAAATCGGTAGTTCCCTCAACAATAGCTTTCTTCCGAAATGCTGTACCAGTTGCCCATTCCTCACGGGTTGACTCCAGCCCCGCATTAAGATTACCTGAAAGCCATACATTTTCAGTTGCTCGAGCTGGCAATATCAGATCCGGATCTATTACAATATCTGTAATAGAGTTACTCACTCTTGTCTCACTGTTAGCTGTAATATCATACATCCATCCCTGTACATTATAACCATCCACATTTACAAGTTTACCCATTTCATCTACCTGAAATGCACCAGCTCTGGTATAATAAGTTTCATCACCATGTTTCAGTATAAAGAAGCTCTTCCCCTTGATAGCTAGATCAGTAACATTACCTGTATAAGTGAGAGCTCCCTGTCTAAACAGCATCTGATTTTTCCCAGTAACCGTCCCAAGTGCTTCTATAAAGGTTACTCTGCAATTTTTAAATCCCGGAGTGTTTAGATTTGCAATATTTTCACCCATTAGTTCAAGGGCTTTTTTCTGCTCATTTAATGCTGAAGTTGGAATGTAAAAGGAAAACATAATGACCCTCCTTTCCTATTATCCACCTCAGTCGATCGGTGGATAGAGGGCCCCCCTAACCGGGACCGGCCCTATTTTTGTCTTTAGTTTCTTTGTTTCACACAACTGCAACACTATCAATGTTTGTAAATACATTTCCTTTCAACCTCTCCTCTGTCAAAGCCGTAACAATAACTTTGTTTTTTACACTCACTATGAATGCCCGATTCCCCATTAAAATAAGGGAATTTCTCGCACCTTTCTCCCCAACCATATTTACGCCTTCTCTCAATCTTCTAATCTCATCGGAATTTAAATCAATATTTCTTTCTTCTAGTCTCTTAATTGCATGAGCAGAAAACTTCAAACCATTCAAACCTTCAACCTTAGTTTTGAGTACATCCTGGAAGCATAAGTTTTTCTTATTCTCCATTTGTTTCTGGATATTCTCGGTCTTTTTCTCATTAATTTTCTGAGCAGAATCAACTTGCTTTGAAATACTTAGTTCATAAACCTTCATAGCTCATCCTCACTGATCTTTTTTACTATATTTCCCATATCCAGAATTTCCATAACATTCGAAAAAGCAATTTTTTCGTCACCAACCATAAGTATTGCTCTACCATCTTCATACTTAACTCCAGAAACTATTCCAACCAGATATGTGGTCACATTAATACTATTTCCGTCTTTATCATACGCTTTTACTTCAAATCTGTATTCTCCGTCAATGACTGTATTACCATCGGAATCTTTTGCATCCCACTTAATGCTATTTTCACCTGATGACACATTTTCTTTTTCAATTTTTTTTACAAGGTTACCGGATGAATCATAAATACTAGCAACCACCTTTTTGGCACTAGAATTCAACCTGAAATAGATGCTTTCTGCCTGACCATTTGAAATATTGATCGTACTGCCAATTGCCTTAACTTTCTTACCTATTAGTGTAGTAGCAAGAGTATTATTTAATATTTGAGTTAGGTAGGTATCAACTTGTATTCCTTCCTGAAGACTTTTATTAATACTGCTTAGCTGCTCTAGAGAAGACAGTTGTGCAAGATGTGAAGTGAATTCCTGGTTACTCATTGGTGATAAAGGATCCTGATACTGAAGTTCCTTGATTAAAAGCTGTAAAAACTCATTCTTATTTAGCTTAAAATTTTCTGTCAGCCCCTCCAGGCTTTGTGACAGATTATTTGAGGTTATTCCACTTAACTCATCCATGATGAACCTCCCCCTCTATGCGAGGATTTCCATTGTGTTATAACCAAGGTCCTTAAAACCTTTTACCTCCTTTCTATCATCATTTTTTTCTGATAAATCAGAAATTTTTTCTGAATGGAAATTATTATTATTATTGGTATGATCACCTGCGCTATGTCTATTCTCCTTTCTGTTATTGAAAACCTCCACATCTATATTATCAACTGAAAACCCTTTCTGATAGATTCTATTCTGTATATCAGGCAAAATTTTCCTTATCTGTTCTTTTATATTTTCATTCTGAACCAGTATTTCAATCCTTTCATTATCCTCATTTTTTCTTCCAATAAACACCATATCTCCATATTCACCGGCATCAACACGAATAGTTGTCCTGAAAATTCTGTTTGAACTACCAAACATCTGATTGTGAACCTCGATAATCCTATTTATCAATAAATTTCTGATATTAACCTGCTGATACCTGTCGTTTATTTCACCCTTCGCCTGGGTAACTTTTTGCTCAAAAGCTATGCTCTTATCGGTAGAAGATTCATTTTTTACCTGCCTACCATCCAATTTTGTGTTATTGTTTCTGGTTACCAGTTCCTTTTTGACATCTTTTCCTGCAAAATCAGATAATTGTCTATCTTCATCAATAATTTTTGTGGAATCTTGTTTCTTATCAGACTCATAATCGACCCTCAAATTAGATATCCTACCAGTTTGATTCTTTAGGGTAAGATTTAACCGCTCATTAAGATCTTTATTATCACCAACAGCATTCTTCTTTCTACTTTCATCAGCTTCAATAGGTTCATTAACTTTCTGAGGATCAACTCCTGAATGACTTACTTTTTGAGTTTTTCTTTCTTTAGCAGAATTTACTATTACAAAATCCCTATTATCTAAATGCTTTCCTAACTCTACGCTCTGCTTTTTACCTTCCACAACTTCTTCTTTAGTATTAACTATATTATGGCCTAAAGCATTATTTTTATCTTTTGCAATTACACTTTTTTGGTTATTAATCTTAATTTTTCTATCAACTAAACCATCTGTCTTAACCTTAATATGCCTCTTAAAATCATTATCACTACTCTGAGAAACCTTTAAACTACTATTATTAAATTTACCAGCTTCCTGCTGTCTTTCACTTTTTGGGTTTTGTTTCAGAGTAGGATCAATATTTACCGCTACTTTTGTATTTGTTTCTATTCTTTTACCACGATCTAACTTTAATTTATCATTATTTGTTGTTACAATATCTGAGCCACGCATTTTAATAATATCTGCCTTTTCATTAGTCTTTAAATCATTTATCCCATCAGTTAACTTTCCGTGGTTTTCAGGGGATTTAATTATAACACTTTTTCTATGAGGAAATAATTCCCCTTCCCGATCTATAATTCCACCCTTTTGAACTCTTAGCTCTCCATCTTCTACAATATCCTTTACAGACTTGGCTGAAACTTTAACATTGCTACTTTTTAGTACCACTTCATGATTATCTGTGATATTATATGTTTCTCCAAACTTATCGCTTTTAGCATCCACAATATTCTTATCTACAGAGATACTGCAACGAATGTTTTCTAGGACGTTATGTTTCTCATTTTCATCACTTCCTATCCTAATACCATTATTTTTTCTTAAAAGTATACTAATTGACTTTGCAGAAATACTTTTAATCCCTGAAATATCTTTTATATCAGCGTACTTACATAAATTCGACCCCCTGCTACTTTTTAAATTTTTCGCAAGAATATGCAGATTAATCGAACCGATTTTACCTGAAAGATTTTTCATCAGTATTTCAAGAAAACTCTTAGGGAATGTATTTGCAGGTTTAATTCCTATACCGGGAATCACGCCAATTCCATTTTTTTTCAGTAACTCTAATAAATTGATTTTCTCGTTCATGAGCCACCCATCTCAGCGATTTTTTTCGTTAAACGTGCTGCTCTTTCAGAGGGAAGAGCCCTAAGAATATTTTGCCTCTTCCTTGATGTCATATTAAAGTATATATTAATTATTGTATTATCATCGACATTACTTAAGATAGGGGCAATTTCTTCAGGCGTCATCGCCTCATAGGTTTTTGCAAGTTCCTTTATACTATTTTCCCTAACTGTATACATCTCAAGCTGCTTTTTTAAATCTTCAATAGTTTTCTCATACCTATAAACAAGAGCTGATTTTGTAGAAAGTTCATTCTCAAGACTATCAGATAAAACCCTATATTTAAATAATTCTCTTCTCAGTCCATAATTAATTTTTTTCAAACTATCAATAGCTGTATATATCATATCATTTTTTATACTTTCAATTTTCCCCTCTCCAATATATCCTCCTTCTATCGGAAATAGGAAAGTAAGTAAAACGGTAAGTACGCCACTAAGAATAAAAAAGATAACCACCATTACTAACAGCATTTTAAAGCTTGGCATATTCTATTTACCTTTTGCTGCTGTTATTTTTCTCAATGCTATTTCACTATTGATTTTTGTTTCCTCTTTTTTTTGTAAGTTTAAAGTATCTAGTTTAAACTTTTCCTCTAACTGTTCCATAATTCTTTTTTCTTTATGAACCTTTGATAGTTCATCCCTCACTTTATCAACTTTCTCTGCAAAATCTGAAACAGTCTTAATCTGCTCATCTATCATCCTGTTTAACTGCTGAATATATTCGGATTTTAACCTGAGATAAATAAGAGAATTATCATGAGTATCCTTTTCTAAGGTTTCTTCTTTAATAGAGTTAAGTCCTTTTAACTTTTCTTTTTCAACCTCGAGTTCAGAAACTCGTGCTTTTAATTCAATCTTTTTATTGTCCTCTAGCGACTTCTTTACATCTAAAATTTTTCTATATGGAAATTTCCTTCTCTTCATACTACTGTATCCTGCTAATTCTGTTATATATTTCTTTCAATTGATTTAAAGTTTCCTCAAAGCTGCATCTCTCTTTCATATCCTGTCTGAGGAATCTATTAATGTGGTTTATATTTTCAATTGCCAGATCAACCTCTGGATTACTACCTCTTTTATAAGCTCCAATGTTTATCAAGTCCTCAGACTCAGTGTAATTTGCCAGTACTTCGAGAAATCTCTGAATGCATCTTTTATGTTCTGTAGAGCAAATCTCACTTCGCAACCTGCTTACACTTGCCAATACATCGATGGCGGGATAATGACCTTTATTAGCAAGCTTTCTTGATAATACAATATGTCCGTCGAGTATTGCTCGAGATGCATCACTAATCGGTTCATCGAGATCATCACCCTCAACAAGGACGGCATATATTCCCGTTATGCTACCCTTATCTGATGTTCCTGCTCTTTCTAATAATCTCGGCAAAAGTGCAAATACTGAAGGCGTGTAACCTTTCGTTGTTGGAGGTTCACCCGATGCCAGTCCAATTTCCCTTTGAGCCATTGCCACTCTTGTTAGAGAATCCATCAACAACAACACATCCTTCCCCTGGTCCCTGAAATATTCAGCGATGGTAGTAGCAATCAGTGCCCCTTTAACCCTGACCATTGCAGCTTGATCTGATGTAGCCACTACAAGGACGGAATTTTTTAAACCCTCTTCACCAAGATCTCTTTCAATAAACTCACGGACCTCCCTACCTCTTTCACCTATAAGTGCTATAACATTTACATCAGCATCCGTAAATCTTGCCATCATCCCCAATAATACACTTTTACCAACACCACTGGCAGAGAAAATTCCTATCCTCTGACCTTTACCAATTGTAACAATACCATCTATAGCCTTTATTCCTGTCACCAGAATATCTTTTATCCTTTTTCTCTTCAATGGAGAAGGAGGTTGGTTATAAACTGGGTATTTTAAATCGGAGTATATTATTCCTTTTCCATCTATGGGCATACCCATTCCATCCAGTATCCTGCCCAGAAGATTTTCTCCCACAAAAATAGATAAAGGTTTTGGACTTCTTCTTACTTTATTCCCCGGAGAAACACCCACTGTTTCATCCAAAGGCATCAAAAGAACACTATTTTCAGAAAATCCCACTACCTCTGCTTTGATTTTATATCCAGTGTCAGTATAGACGTAACATAGTTCTCCAATAGTTGCCCCAGGAAGTGTTGCCTGCATAATTAAGCCGATTAGTTTTTGGACTTTTCCATCGATCTGGGTTGACTCAATCTTTTCAAGCAATTCTTCTTTTTCGGATATAATATTGCTAAAGCTCATTTAAAATTCCTTAAAAAGCTCTGATTCAATATTTTCAAGTTCTCTTCTAATAGTGCTCTCAATTATATAATTATCTGTTTCGAGGATGCACTCCCCAGGTTTTAAGCAATCATCCTCAATAATAATAATTCTTTGATTTGGTGTTATAGGAAAATCTGGGTTTTCACCAATATCACCAAAACTACCAGCGATCTGCGGGCTGAGTTTTATAGTAATTTTCACCTGATCTGTAAGTTTCTTGAGTAATGTTTTAATTTTATTTCTTGCAATTTCGATACTCTTATCTTCAACTGTTGTATGAATAATTTTCTCAGCTACTTTAAGAGAGTAACGAACTAGCGGATCTTCCAGAGATTCAATCGCCTGATTAAACTGCTCTTTTAGATTTAAAATACTTTGCTGTAACTCAACTTTTAATGTTTCTATCTCTTCTTTCACTTCTTTTCGACCTATTTTAATACCTTCTTCATAACCTGCCTTATAGTAAATCTGCGATGCTTTAGCAAGTTTTTCTTCTATCTCTTTAATTCTTTTTAGATAAATATTTTCTGTTATAGTATCTTTTTCACCATTCCCACCGGCTAATATTTCCTCCTGAGGGATATTTCCTACCTTACCTTCTTTCTGCAATTCTCGGTTCAAGTATATATTCTTTACTTCCTTCTCAAGTCTTAATTTAAATTTCATTCAATTATTTCCTCTTCTTCTGTTGTAAGCACTATTTCTCCAGACTGTTCTAAGTCTCTGGCAATGTCAACGATTCTCCTTTGTGCTGCTTCAACATCTCTAACTCTTACAGGACCAAGATACTCCATTTCATCCTTTAGCATTTCTGCAACGCGCTCCGAAACATTTCTCATTATCTTTTCTTTTAACTCTTCACTTGCTGCCTTTAACGCCAAGGCAAGGGTTTTTGTGTCAACCTCCTTCAAAATTCTTTGTATAGCAAAATCTGAAACTTTGACCATATCTTCAAACAGAAACATCATACTTGCTATCTGATCCGCAAGCTCAGGGTCCTTTTGCCTGATACTATCCAGAACTGACCTCTCAATTGACCTGCTAACAGAATTTAATATCGATGCTACCGTTTCGGGTCCGCCAACTTTTTGTAAATCTGAACCAAATGCTGTATCAATTTGTTGCTTTAATATTGATTCTATATCCTTTATGAATTCCTGACTGGTCCTTTCCATAGTAGCGATTCGGAAAGCAATATCCGCCTGCATATTTTCAGGTAGCTGGGAGATTATAGAAGCTGCCTGTTTCGGCTTCAAGTTTGAAAGAATTAAAGCAGCTGTCTGTGGATTTTCATTACCAAGAAAATTGATGAGTTGCTTTTCATCAAGACTTTGCAGCAGATGAAATGCGCTTACCTCAGTGGCAGCTTCAACTCTTTCAATTAACTCCTCAGCTTTTTCCCTTCCATACGCTGCCTCAAGCACTTCCCTGGCATATTCAATACCACCTTGCAGTATATACTCATTAGTTAGTGTTAGCTGATAAAATTCTTCAATTACCTGTCCCAGTACATCAGCCGATATCTCTTTTAATTGAGCAATCTCAATACTTAGCGCTTCAATTTCTGATTCGGATAAATGCTTCATTATCTCAGCTGCTGTTTGTGTTCCTAATGCTATCATTATTATTGCTGCTTTCTTTTGTGGCGTCAGCTTCTCCTTTTCCGCCATCACTCCTCCTGAAGAGTTAAGATGTTGACTGCTTAATTAAAGATTTGATTAGCTGAGCAGCTCCTTCGGGGTTTTTCTTTGCATATTCTATGACTTGCTGAGTCATTTTATCTTTTGCTCTAAGTTTAGCCCTGGCTTCAGGTGACAGTTTGGTTAAATACTTTTCTTCAAGTTCTTCAATAGCTTTTTCTTCTTCTATCTTTTCAGGGGATGGTAGCTCAGCCCCTGGTTTTGAAGGTGGTAATTGTTGAGCTTTCTGCATAGCGGGTAATTCCCCCAAAACAGTTGTTGTCGTTTTTATCAAACCTTTTATTAAGAAAAATACAGCGACAATTGCAACAAATAACAAAGCCTTTGTCAAAATGTTCTTAAATAAATCCCTCTTTTGTAACTGGGTAAAATATTCCTTTTCCATTTCTACAGCTGTCTGGTCAAATTTTAAATTTTGGACTTCAACTATATCCCCTCTATCTTCACTATATCCTATTGCACTTTTTACAAGAGAAGCGATCTGGTTTAATTCTCTATTATCACGAGGTATATATCTTTTTACTTCTCTTCCCCTATTATCTCTTACTGTTTCGTATCTACCATTAACAAGAACAGCAACGGATATCCTTTTTATCCTGCTCGGCTCGCTGGAATAATGCTCAACTATTTTCCCGAGCTCATAGTTTGTAACCACATTTTCCCTTTTATGCTGTTCGGTTGCATTGTTTGCGGTATCACTTGATACGATAGCTTCGGAGTGATTTTCTTCACTGACAACCACAACATTGTCTGGATCATATCTTTCCACTGTCCTTTCAACCCTATCAAAGCTCAAATCAACCGCCACCTTTACAACTGCATTATTTTTTCCGACAACATTTTCAACAATTTCTTTAACTTTTTTCTGTAACTTATCTTCTATGTTATGCTTCAAATCCCATTGAGTACCAGCTGCACCAAGTTTTGACTCCTCCTCAGGACTTCTTGTTAAGATATTGCCTTCAGTGTCTACCACAACTACATCAGAAGCATTAATACCATCAACACTATTTGCAACGAGGGACTGAATACCTTTTACCTGACTATCAGTTAGATATCTTCCCGGCTCAAGAAATAATACAACTGATGCAGAACCATTCTTTCTTTCTTCAAATAACCTTTCCTCAGGTAGGACGATATGAACTCTACAGCTTTTTACTTCGGGAAACTGGCTGATGGTTTTCGTTAACTCACCCTCAAGAGCCCGTCTCATATTAAGCCTTTGCATAAATGTGGTCATACCCACTTTAGCATTATCAAAAATCTCGTAACCAACAATCTTCATCCCCGAATATCCTTTCTCGGCAAAATTTAACCTTAATTCAGCAACTTTATCAGAAGGAACCAGTATAGTTCTTCCACCATCACGTAGTCGATAGTTGACTTTCATTTCTCTCAGCTCAGTAACAATTTCACCCGCAATAGCAGGATCCATCTCTGTATACAATACGCTATACTCAGGTCTGTTTGCCCATATAACTAAAGCAATAATAGAAGATATAATACCTACAAATATTGCAATTATCAATATTCTCTGACCAATAGTGTAACGCTGCAAAAATTTCCCTAATAATTCTATCAACCTTCTCATATCTTATACCGGCATCCTCTCAATTTCTTTATAGGCCTCTACCAACTTATTACGTATTTCAAGCATTAAATTGAAACTTAATCTAGCTTCTTCCATTTTCACCATCGCTTCAGTCAAATCATCTGATTTGCCCGTTATAACATCACTAACTTTTTCTTGTGACTCCTTTTGTGCAGAGTTAACGGCTTCAAGAAAATTCTTAATTGTCTCACCAAAATTAATTTCCTTAGTTTTCTGGTCCTTTTTAATCTTCTCAACTTCATTTATAAGATTTAAATTTACAGCATCATTTACTTTCAATTTTCCCTCCTTAGCCTTTTACATCCAAAAGCTTCCCTTTGACAATTTGATCAATATTAACTTTACTACTATAGAAATTGAATTCTTCCGGTTTACTATATCCAAATAGGAAATACAGCGTTATTTTCTCCTCCTCAGTCAATAATTCTTTACCTTTTTTTTCATTTAAAATTTCCTCATTTTCGATAATCTTTAAATTATCGGAAAATTTATCCTGCAGGTTTTTCTCATCTCTAATTAACTTCTCCGACTTATTAAATTCTTTAATAAGGTTGTTATAATTGTTTATTACATCATTGATTTTCATATAAAACCTATAACCTCAAAATCCTTTTCGCCATTTCTTTTGCTGAATCCATTATTGTCACATTTGCCTCATAACTTCTGACTGCCGAGATCATATCTACCATTTCATTTATCACCTCTACATTTGGCATTCTTACAAATCCATTCTCATCAGCTTTAGGATTATCAGGATCATAAACCAGTTTTTCACCTGGTATCTCTTTAACCTTAAAAATCATTTTTTTGTCTTTAACATTATCCTTTAAAAAGTGAGGCCGGTTAATATGTTTAGTATTAGTAGTTTTTAAACTCACTTTCAACTCATCAAAAAAACCGAAACCTGATTTTTCCCTGTCGACAAATTCGACAACTTTTCTATGATAAAGGTTTCCTTTCTCATCCGGTAGTTTTTCAGCATTGGCAATATTTTCTGATATTAATTCAACTTTTTTCATATAGGTACTTAAACCCTGAAAAGCATTTTTAAAAACCTTAAACACACCACCCATATCCATGACTACCTCTATAATTTCCCTTTAATACTTGAATTTAATTTATCATAAATACCTCTTAAGACCCTTGTCACGAAATCATGTCTTACCTGGTTTTCAGCTAATTCTGACATTTCTCTATTAATGTCGACTTCGGAATCACCTTTCTTTATACTCAATGTGCTCTCTGTTATTTCATCAGGTAGACCTTGCACGTGCTTATTACGCGTGATATGTAGTTTTGATAATTTTTCCTCTGTCTGTAGAATATGTCTGAAATCGGTATTTTTCCGCCTATAATATGGATTAGCAACATTTGAAATGTTTTCCGAAATAGCCTCGTGCTGCTTTTCAAGCGCCTTTATCGCTCTCTTTACCAAGTTTATATATTCATTATCGATCAAGTTCACACTCATACCAATTTTAACATATCCAATATCTGTGCCATAAATATATTTCTTTGGTTTTAATTCCATAAAATATTACAATCTCGTATTGCATTGTATTTCAATTTATTATTGGATTATGCTTATTTATAAAGGACTAAATATAGCTGTTATATTTTGTTGGGGATACTTTAAAAGGGAAAAATTTTCCACTTTAATGAATTATTATCAGTCTTATACAAATTCCTCAGGTAGCAAGCCAAGTTTCCTGTATTCATTTAATTTATTACGCAGTGTCCTGACGCTAATTCCCAGTAATTTTGCTGCGTGAGTTCTGTTGTTTCGTGTCTTCTTCAAGGCATTAAATATAAGTTTGCGTTCCATTTCCGCAAGACTCATAACATAGTCAAATTCACTCGTTTCCTTTGAACCAATCTCATCTATTTCCACCTGTAAATGTTTCCGCTTTATAACACTTTCTTCTCCACTTAATAGTATTGCCCTTTTTATTACATTCTCCAGCTGTCTTATATTTCCAGGCCAACGGTACTTCATCAAATGACCTATAGTTTCAGGATCAACCCTCTTTTCTCTACAATTATTATATTTATCCCCATACTTTCTAATAAAATGCTCTACAAGTAAAGGTATATCCTCTATCCTCTCTCTTAGCGGTGGGATATAAATAGGAAACACATTCAGCCTAAAAAACAGATCCTCTCTAAACTTACCACTGACAACTAGTTGTTTAATGTCTCTATTTGTGGTAGCTATTATTCTTACATCAACAGGGATTTCCTTTGTGGAACCGACCCTAGTAATTTTACCCTCTTGTAAAACTCTGAGTAGTTTAACCTGCATTGAAATAGGTATTTCACTTATTTCATCAAGTAAAAATGTCCCTCCATTGGCTTCCTCGAACATTCCTTTAAATGTTCGCATGGCGTTTGTAAAAGCACCTTTCTCATGACCAAAAAGAGTACTTTCGAAAAGTGTCTCTGGTATAGCGGAACAATTAACCCTTATAAATGGACCATCATTTCTATCACTACTATAATGAATTGCCTCAGCAATTAATTCTTTTCCAGTACCACTTTCACCCTGGATAAAAACAGGCATATCTGTCCTTGCAACAATATCAATCTGCTCGAGAATTTTCTTAATAACCTCACTTTTCCCCACTATCTTTTTGTATTTTTCCTCCCTATCCAGTTTTCTCTTTAGCTCCTTATTTTCATTTTTCAAATACTGATAGTTGAAAAAGTTTTCTATCCTGGTCTTTAAATGAGATATCGAAAAGGGTTTGGTAATAAAATCGTATGCACCCTTTTGAAGTGCTTCAACAGCTCTTTCCACTGTTCCATACGCTGTAATTATAAATACTCCTATCCCCGGATATTTTATCTTTATAATCTCCAGTAACTTAATTCCATCCATGCCTGGCATCATAAGATCAGATATAACGAGATCATAACTATTTTCCTCGAGCATATTCAGTGCAGTCTCACCATCCTTGGCATCAGAAACTTCATAACCTGATTCTTCCAGAGCTTCTTTTAAAATTGTCCTCATACTATAATCATCTTCAACTATTAGTAATTTTTTCCCAGGCATAACCCCCTACCTATCCAATAACTAACAAAAATTAATAATATTATATTAATACGTAAATAAAAATATGGAAAAATTTGCCTAATTTACAATTTCACTTAGGCTCTTCTTCATCTTTTATATCATAGGCTCTTGATAGAGTCTCGCGGTCTGCTCCAACTTTTTTATATATTTCTCCAGGTATGTTTCTTTTTATATCAGTCGATGGAATTAGCTTTTTGACTTCCTTTTCAAGATTCTCTTTCTCTTTTTTCAAATTTGAAATTTGACTATCTTTGGATTTTAGTTCACGGCGCATTTTAAAATATCTGGTAGCTACTTTGATGGCTACCGCCACCAACTCCGATCTAATTGGCTCCATTATAAAAAAATCGGCAATTCCCTGATCAAATAGTTCCTTTACGTCTAAAACCTGGGTGATATCATAAGTTATTATAACAAACCGATTCTCAAGACTAAGTATAAATTGTTTTAACTGCTGATTAATTAAGGAATTTTCAATAACAATGATAAAAAATTCCTGATTATTTTTTTCGATCTCGGAGATACCATTATATATCTTGATATCAGCTTCTATATCTTCGATGGAATATTTTACAAGTTTTCTTAAATATTCATTAGATGTTATTACGCACAGATTTATATTGTCCATTATGAAATAATTGATTTAAAAAGATTTTCTTTAAGGCTTATAAATATATCTCCGAATTTTTCGCCATCTTCTGGATAGTTTGCAAATCCGTATGCTAAGGCAATATAACTTTTCTTAACTTGATTAAAATATTTATCCTTTATTCTCTTTCTAATTTCCTCATATCCCTTCTCGATGTCAATTGGATGTAATCTGGGTATAGCTACAATCAAAGTATCTATGCCATCGTTTAAGACCTCTATATCACTACCGAACTTATTTTTTATCTCAGATTCAACGTCACTTAAAACTGCATTTATATCTTTGGTTTCATCAAAATCCACTATAGGAATTAACCTAACAAGTGAAAAAGTCACACCTTCGTTGAGATTTTGAGCCTCACGTAATTTATCTCTAATCAGCTTTTGAACGACACTCTCATAATTTGATTCGGTTTTGATTCCCCCGCAGATCATTCCAATCGCTGGCGCAATTTGTATTGAGATAATACTCCAGAGTTTTATATAATCCTCGATAGAAAAAACACCATCACTAGGCAGGTCAAAAACACAAAGGAATCCATATACCTCATCCATATACTTTATTGGAACTACAAAAGATAAACCATAATCTTCTTTTATATCCAGACTTCTTGAACCAACCTTTATCTCCTTATTAAGTTTATCCAAAACTATTATCTCTTCACCATTGATCTTTTTCCCATTAATTTCTTCTCCTAAGGAGAAATAAAAATTTTTACCAAACTTATCAGAAATGCCATGTGAGGAATCAACAACGAACCTATCCCCCTTCTTTAAAAGGAGCGCCATCTTTTTAATTTTCAATCCTTCGGTTATTGTATCAATTATGATACCTTTTGCAAAGTCTACATTATCAACCTGATAAAGTATAGAACAAACCTCATAAAGTGTAGTTACAGTATAAAGCATTTCTTTCATTTTATTTGTAAGCGCAGAATTTTCTCTGCTCAGATATAACTTTTCTGCAGCTCTATTTAAAACTACAAGGAGTTCCTTCAAATTAAATGGCTTACGTATATAATCATACACCCCATATTTTATTGCTTCGATTGCACTATCTGTGGTTGCAAAACCTGTAATTATTATAACCTGAGAATCCTTGTTTAAATCTTTTAACTTTTTTACTATATCCATACCAGTAAAATGAGGCATTACTAGGTCAGTAAGTATTATATCGAAGTTCTTTTCTTCAATCATTGACATAGCCACTTTAGAATCGTCAGTTACCTCCACATTATATCCTTTTTCAGATAAAAAGAATTTCAATTGATCCAATATTAATTTTTCATCATCAATAATTAATACTTTTACATCCTCAGGTTTAATTTCCATCTACTTTCTCCTCATCTAATTTTTCAAAAATTAACTCATCACCCAACTTATAAACCTTTACTCGTTCGTAACTTTTTGTGGTAAGATGATTATAATTTCCAAAGGTTAGAATGACATTGCGATGAAGCACTTTATTCACTATTATACATTTATCAGAAAGGACCTCCTTATCAAAATGATCACTCTCTTTTTCTTCCTCCAGTAACTTATTATATTGTTCTTCAAGTTCCTTCAGCTTCACTATGGATTCAACGAGTTCCCTAATTTTAGCTTCTGATAATGAGGGTGCTCTCTCTTTAAGAAGTTTCAGGAATGCTACCTTTTTACTCACTAAAGAAATCTGTTCATTAAGTTCTTCTCTCATCTCAGCAAATTTACTCTTACGAAACTCCACTTCTAATAATTCAGTAGCAGCAATGCCAACTTCAGTTAGGATTCCCTGCTCACTTCCTATTTCATTAGCTATGATTTTGTTTTTTGCAAATACTTTTCCACCTCTGATTATTCCCTCATTATTATTAACTATAACATTTCCATCACATTCGACATTTGAATTTATTATATATCTTTCTACAAGAATATCATTCTTCACTTTAACAAAGGCGTCCTGTATGTAAGTAGACTTAAGATTGTTACCCGACTTAATTCTCGCCCTGCCATGCCCAATAATACCTAATCCAATTATTACATCCCCATTTTTGGATGTTACATAACCTGCTTCTACACTTCCACCAATGTGAACCGTCCCAGCAGCTTCAACAAGAAAACCTGATTTTACATCTCCTTCCACATTTAGAGATCCAAGGGTTTTAATATTTCCACTACTATAATCAACATTTTTCACTGTGATAACTTTATCAACATTTACTTTACCATTCTTAAGGTATGCATATCCATCTATATCAGCATAAAGTGTGAGCCCATCTTCTGAAATAGTTGTATTTTTGCCACCTGGCAAACTTACATCTTTGCCTGGGATAACAATTTCCTCACCAGTCACTGCTATCCCGGGTCTACCAGATGTCCTCGGGAGCTTACTTACAATCTCCTGACCTTTCTTCACATATTCAAACAATTTGAGCTCTTTTAAATCTACATAATCTTCTTCATTATCAATTGGCTTTGTTGATATGTCAACATACCATACAAGTTTAGCATCTTCGCCAGGTACTGGAGGAGTCCCATCAGCAATTAACAAATTTTTAACAGGCTCTTTTTTCTCTAGCAATTTATTTATAATATTTTCTTTTATCCCATGTGTTACTCCAGACTTCCATATCATGTCCATTAATTCCACTTTTGAAGGGATTTTATCCTTTTCATCAATTGTTATATAAGCTTTTAGCTTATCCTCAGATATCTCTATTTTCATTTTAATGTCACCACATCATTTATATTCAAAATACACTTCTGCTTCATTTCCACAACCACATATGAATTTAATGCCCACAATTTCATCACCATCATAAATTGGGTCAATTTTTACTTCACGCTCTTTCTTTAAATCACCACCTATAATTTTTTTATCACCTTTAACAGAAGCACTTTTTAATACCTTTGGAATTCTTTTTGCACTTTCCTGTATAAAAGGCAAATCTTTTAAAATATCAGATTTATTTTTCATTCAATATCCCCGCTCTTAAATATATTATCAATATCTTCCTGACTTATATTTTTATGTCTAACTTTATCCTCAATCTTATTTTTAAATTCCTCACTTAATCTATTAAAACCTTCGGTCTGCATCTCTGCCTCTATAGCTGCAATGATTTGTTTACCTACCTTTGTTTTTATTTTTATACCCCTTATCTTTTTAAATAATTCTGTAAACTTCTGATTTATCGCTGTAAGTATCTCATTAGCATGCTCCAGTTTCTGAGCGGTTATATCCTGAAACTGCAGAGCATACATAATATTCATTAGATCATCCTTTAGCCTTTCTATTTTGTCAAAATTTTCTTTTGTAGTCTCCTTTTCTATATATTCGAGGGTTTTAAAGACATTCTCAAGTCTATCCAAAATCTCTTGAGTAGCCATTTCTGTTGTTTTATTCACATCAATAATTCTATCTTTTGCATCAGGCAGAGTAAACTTGGTATCAGTAATAGAACTAATTGCATGAGAAAGAAGAGGGACTACTTCTTTAACAAATTTAAACAAATCACTCAAGAATGGTAGGATCTCATCTCCAATTCTAAAAAATTCACGCATTTCTTCAATTTTAATAAGTATCTCCTCATAGTTTTCACTTACCTTCATAACGCCACCCTATTTATTTAAAACATCATCAATTTTCTCTTTCAAAACATCCGGAGTAAATGGCTTGATTATATAACCTTTTACTCCGAGTTTTACTGCTGTTATCACATCTTCTTTCATCCCCCTTGTCGTAATCATTATAATAGGAATATCTCTCAGTGAATCATTCTTTTTTAATTCAGTAACAAATTGCTCACCATTCATCTCAGGCATATTCCAATCAGTTAATATTAAGTCATAGCTTTCCTTACCAAGCATCTCTAAAGCTTCCAGCCCTCCTGACGCTTCGCCAATATCCGTATATCCAATTTTATTTAATGCATTCACAATAATTCTTCTCATCGTGGGAGAATCATCAACAATTAATATTTTAATATTAGCCATTTTTAAATTTCCTCCTGTTGAATAAAATCCTTTATTTTTTCAAGACTGAGCTGGATATCTTCCTCCAAATCATTTAAACTTATATCTTCAAGGACATCAAACCTTTCTTTCAAATAATTAATACTTTTTGTATCATTTAAAATATTGGTACTCATAAATCCTAACTCTATACGATTTGCAAGATAATCTGCTAAATTTATAATACTCGCGATATCTTTCATATATATATTTTCAATCTTATCGATTTCATGATGCTTTCCAATTATTATGACAAACTCCTCTGGTAAATTCCACTCTTGTGCAATTAGCTCTCCTGCTTGATCATGAGAAATTCTCAAATACTTTTTCTCTATTTCAGCACCAATCTTATCAGTATCGCTTGTTTCTTCAAAAGCTTCAATGAACCTTTTCTCATCTATGCGATAAAGAACTATTTTACCAATGTCATGAAGTAATCCATGGGAATAGATTCCGCTATGTACAGGCACACCAACTCTATCCGCAAGCGTTTGGGCTATATAACCACAGGCTATTGAATGTTTCCATAGTTGTTTCCAATTAATTTTGTGTTTTCCAGATGGGGTTAGTATCTTTATTATAGAAAAAGCAATTGCTATTCTGCTTATTTCATTGAAACCAAGCAAAACAATCGCATGCTTTAGTGATTTTACTCCGTACCTCAGACCATAATATGCCGAATTAGCAACCCTTAACACTTTCATTGCTAGAGGAGGATCCTTTTCTATTACTTCAAGAATTTTATTTATAGTTATATCTTCATCTCTGACAATTCTTAGTATTTCTGTAGCTATACTCGGCAATGTTGGAAGATTTTTTATCTCTTTTATCCTTTGAGCTATTTCATAATTCATTACGTCACTCATAATATTTCATTCTCAATTTCTCAAATCAAATGCCAAATACATTCTCAGTCATGTTAGTACTTCCCATAAAAAGCAAATAGGGAATTTTAACCACTTAAATGTTCAACCAGTATCTCAGGAATTTTTTCCAGATGAGCAATCTTTTTAATACCTCCAATTTCAATTGCTATCTTAGGCATTCCAAATACGACACAGCTTTTTTCATCCTGAGCAATTGTATAAGCACCACTCTCCTTCATTACCTTTATACCTTCAGCCCCATCCTTACCCATACCGGTTAGTATAATTCCAATTGCATTAGGACCAGCGTACTTTGCTACAGACTTAAATAAAACATCAACAGATGGTCTATGTCTTGATACCGGTGGACCATCTTTTATTTCAACGTAGTACCTGCTACCTGACCTTCTTAGTAACATATGTTTATTGCCGGGAGCAATGATTGCTCTACCCATTAAGACAGAATCTCCACTTTCACCCTCTTTTACCTCAATTTCGCAAACTTCATTCAACCGGTCGGCAAAACTCTTAGTAAAATTTTCAGGCATATGTTGAACTATAACAACTCCAGGGATCGTATTGGGCATATGCTTCAATAAATATTCTATTGCATGAGTCCCTCCGGTGGAAGCTCCAACAGCAATAACTTTATTAGTTGTTTTTAGTAAATGAAGTTTCTCTTTTATTTCAGGTCTTATTTTAGGTACTACAGCCTTATCAAGTCTCGCTTTACTTGCAGCTTTAATCTTTTCAATTAACTCATAAGCCATATCACCAACTGTATAAGATGGGCCAGGTTTACAAAGGACATCTATAGCACCATTTTTCAGAGATTCCAATGCCAAATGACTACCCTTTGGAGTTAGTGAAGATACAACGACAACTGGAAGAGGATAGTATCGCATTAATTTTTTAAGGAATGTGAGGCCATCCATTCGAGGCATTTCAATATCAAGAGTTATAACATCAGGCTTTAAATTCACTATTTTTTCTCGAGCTTCATATGGATCAACTGCTGATCCTATAACCTCTATCTCAGGATCTTTTGATAATTCTTTCGTAAAAATCTGCCTTACTATTGCCGAATCGTCAACGATTAGTACCTTAATTTTACCCATCTAATCCTCAAATTGAAAATGTATTAAAACTGGATAATCATCAACAATACAAAGAATTGAGTCCTCGTTATTATAATAGGAGTTCCAGTCCTTCTTCTTTATTCTTTTAATCTGAGGAACAGTGAGATCAAAAACCGCTTTTTTCCCTTTTAAATCAGTAAGCACATGACCACAGGTAACATTTAATATCTCTTTTAAAGCGTCCTCAGCACAACTCGAAACTTTTTCATCGTCCGGCTCTACGCCCAAGAAATTGGCAGCGATCTCCGGGCACATCTTTTCAGGGACAATCAGTGATAACTTGCCTCTTCCTTCACCCTTAAAAGTCATAAATGCCAGTAGAAAACTATCGTATTCAATCTCAAGCTCCTCTTCATCCACTTCATCACCAAACATAAATGCCGATTTTTCAATAGTCTCATAAAACGCATTTTTAATAATCTCCTTAGACTCATCACTCAACATACTTAAACTCCCCCTACTACTTCATCAACAACTTTCTTTAACATCTCTGGTTTAAAAGGTTTTCTAATATATGCACGCACTCCCTTTGATTTTAAATCATCGATTCTTGTCTCACTTCCTTCTGTGGAAATTATTACAACAGGAATTGAACTCAATATTCCATCCCTATTCATAATATCTATCATTTCCAACCCTGTCATAACTGGCATGTTTATATCAACAAAAACAAGGTCAATCCATTCCTTATTCAATATTTCCAGTCCTTCTCTACCATTTTCTGCTTCAAATACAGTACTAGTTGGTACACCGGCTATATCAAGAGATTTCTTAATAACAAACCTAACAACCTTCGAATCATCAACAATTAAAACATTAAGTCCCACCTTTAATCCTCCTTTATAGAGAAAATAAACTTACTTTAATTTTTTCAAGTTCGTCTATCATAAAGCTAGCTGTTTTTTCAATTACTTTTGAAGTGATTTTATATTTCTTCAACAAACTACAGTCAGCTCTATAAAAAAGGCCATCGACCCCCATTCCGAATCCCACAATCCTGGATATCGAATCCGATATATGAACACAAATAAGAGATATATTATTTTCATTATACCTGTTAATGTCATGGTGCCCCTTCACAACTTTTATTATACTCTCTGGCAATTCCCATGCTTCAAGCAGCATCCCTCCAATTTCTCCATGGTCAATACCTATGACCTCCCTTTCCGCTTCATTATAAGGGACACAATTACTAATCGAATAATCTATAACCTTGCTAATATCTATATTAAGGTAATTTCCAATTACAATCTTACCTATATCATGGAGAATACCCGTTGTGTACAAATAATCAGGTTTTCTAACACCAAGCAAGTCTGCCAGTCTTTCAGCCCCAATAGCTGTTGTAACCGAATGTTCCCATAGTTTTCCTGGAGGTATATCATAACCTTTTACCTCTTTAGACAATGTCGGTGTCAAAAAGTACATTGTTACTATTTCAAAAATTTTAGTTGCACCTAAACGAACTACTGCTTGTCTTATATCATCAATAGGTTTTATTGAACCATAATATGCTGAATTAACCACCTTTAAAATATATGCAACCAGTGCAGGATCATATTTAACTATCTCTGAAAGCCTCTTAAAGTCCACATCAGGACTATTGACAATTTCATAGATTTCCATAACGATAGCAGGTATTGCTGGTATCTCCTTTATTTTTGATAATATATTTTCCTTTTTAATCATATTTCATACTCTTCTTTGCCTGATTTGACTATAACTTTGCCTGATCCCATATCAAGCAACATAGTTCTGGGCTTCGAACCTCCCACATCCTCACCAGAAATCAAAATGTTATTTTTCCATAAAAATTTTCTTACAACCATATAATTTTTTTCTCCAATTCTGAAAAAGTTATTATCATCAAGTAATGTAGCACCACCCGCCACTTTTGCAATAAGATTTTTTCTTTCGCCACCAAGGTCAAATACTTTTTTCAATAATAATTCCATTCCCAGATCAGTAAACATGAATGGATTTCTCTTTGCTTTATCGGGATCAGCTTTCGATAATGGTAACATACTGTGTAACATTGCACCAACTAGATTCTCAGGATCATATAATACCACGCCAATACATGATCCAAGGGCATATGTTATAAGCACATCTCCATTCCCAGTAGTAAATTTCATATCTGCTATTTCAACAACTTTTATCACCTTTATACCTCACTTTTAGATATTACCTTTTACCATCACAAATTCAATATATTTTGCCTGCTTACATACTCAATTGCTTTATAAGATGTTATCTTTGATAATCTGTTAACAATATCAACAACTATTTCCATCTGTCTGTTTATAATCTTTATAATCTCAAGTACCTTCTCATACTCACCTTTATCAAAAAGGGGATATATCATTTCGAAATAACCGGACATTACCTGTAAAGGCTGATTTAACTCATGACATACAGCTCCCGTAAGCTCCAACATCCCTTTTAATTTTTCTCTTTCCATAAATTCATATTTAACCTTACTCTTTTCTAAAGCTAATAATAAAGTCTTCACAAATAATCCAACCTGTAAAGTCTCCCTTATCAAATAATCATCTGCTCCATTCTTTAAAAAATCCATAATTAAACTTTCGCTATCCTTCATAGAAACAAGAACAACAACAGGTAAGTCTTTATATGTACTCCTGAAAATTTTGAACCGCCCAATTCTATCGCCACTTTCAATAATTGAATCATATATAACTAAATCTATACCATTAAAAATATTTCGATTTTTGCTTTCCATATGATAAACACACCCAACAAAAAAGGTGATCTTCTTATAATTATTCAAAACCGACATTAAGGTTTTACTGAACTTATCATCATCTGATACTATTTTAATTTTAAATGGATTATTCTTCATCCTTTTCCACCGATGGCTTTAAATATACAGATGGCTTAACTACTTTAAAACCGACTTCCATACCAATAATACTCTCAGAATGTCCTAGAAAAAGGTATCCTCCTGGTTTCAATAATCTATATAATTCCCTTACAAGAGACTCCCTTATAGAACTGCCAAAATATATCATAACGTTTCTACAAAATATCACATCAAGAGGACCTTTAAGCGGTAAGGGGAAATAAGATAGATTCAATCTTCGAAAAATAATATAGTTCTTAACAAAATCTGTAACTTTATATTTAACCTGACCATTTTCAATTGTCCGTATAAAAAATCTCTTCTGATAGTTGTACGGAACGTTCCGCATTTTCTCCTCATCATATTCACCCTTCTTAGCCCTATTTATAACATCAGTAGATATATCCGACCCAAGAATTCTTAAATCCATATCAGCATATGTGGGGATTGAATTTAAAATTGTAAAAGCAATACTATAAGTTTCCTCGCCCGTAGAGCATCCTGCTGACCATATTCTAAATCTTCTATATCCACTATTGACCCAGCTTATCATTATTTCCTTAAGAAAATCAAAATGATCAGCTTCTCTAAAGAAACTTGTAACATTTGTAGTGATCACATCAATCATCTGTATTATTTCATTACCCTCTCTATCATTAATCAGATACTCAAGGTAATCATTATATGAATCTATCCTTAATGCCCTTAACCTTTTATTTAGCCTTGCACTTACTAATGCTTTTTTCTGATCAGTCAATCTTATACCACTTAGGTTATACACTATTTTTCTTAATTCTTCAAAAGTCTTATCATCTATCATCTACACTCTAAAAATCTTCTGAAATATCATCATCTTCTAAGCCAATTACTTTTTTATCTTTTATTTGTAATCCTTTTTCTTTTGCCAAATTTTCCGAATCTTTAATTTCTACCAAATCTAATTTACCTTCCACTGACTCTGTACCATCGCCACTCAGTGTAAAGGATTCAATCATTGATGAAAGTTCCATTGCTTGAGAATTTAACTCTCCCGCTATACTTGCGGACTGTTCAGAGTTGGAAGCATTCTTTTGAGTAACTGCGTTCATCTGATTTACGGAGATGTTCACCTGTTCAATACCTTCTGCCTGCTCCTTACTTGCAGCCGCTATCTCCTCAATTATCTGCAATACCTTATTAGCACTCTCCGCTATCCTATCAAATACCTCTATCGTCCTGTTTACCTTCTCTACACCCCTGTCTGCACTCCTACCTGAACCCTCTATCATTACTGCCGTATTCTTCGCCGCCTCCGCTGACCTCTGTGCTAAATTCCTTACCTCCTCTGCTACTACCGCAAACCCTTTCCCTGCTTCTCCTGCTCTCGCCGCCTCTACCGCCGCATTCAACGCTAACAGATTCGTCTGAAACGCTATCTCATCTATCGTGTTCACTATCTTACTCGTCTCTACCGAACTCTCCTTTATCTGCTTTATCGCTTCCTCTAACTCCCTTATTGCCTCTCTCCCCTCCTTTATTACCCTGTCTGACTCATTCATCATCACTCTCGCTTGACCTGTATTGTCTGCATTCTGCTTCACCATACTGCTCATCTCTTCCAAACTGCTCGATATCTCCTCAAGTGAACTCGCCTGCTCATTTGCACCCTCCGCCAAACTCTGACTGCCTGCAGCAATCTGCTTTGCAATCGAAACTACTCTACCAACCGCTATTTTTACCTGCTTCAGAGTCTCCTCAAGGTTATCCAATGCTTTATTTACATTATTCTTGAATTCTGCAAGCTCACCTTTATATTCACCTTTAACCCGAACTCTCATCTCTTTTTCAGCAACCCCTTCAAAAACTTCCATAACTTCTTTCATTGGAGTTATCAAAGCGTCAAGAGTTCTATTAATTCCTTCCACCAGACTTGCATATTCTCCTTTGAACTTTTCTGGATTACCTCTCCGACTTAAATCACCTTCTAATGCAGCATTATTGAGCGTTTTTATCTCATCAATTACCCCTCTTAAGGAATCTATAGAAGAATTAATACCTCTTTTTAGTTCATCAAAATAGCCTTTGTATTCAATTCGAATCTCATCAGGCAATTCACCATTACCAATCTGATTTATATAATCCCCTACAATTTCCAGTGGTTCAACAAGAGAATCTATCGTACTATTAACAACGACACCAATATCTTCAAAATCTACTCCAAGCCCTTTTTTATCAATCCTTTCATCAATATTTCCATTTTTTATTTCCCTTCCAAGGGCTTTAATCCTATCAACTAATCTTTCAATGTTAGCTGTTATAACATTCCCAAGTAAAATAGTAATCACAACCATGGAAATGCCCATCAAAATAGAAAAATTCAATAAGGTTTTTCTCATATTGGAGTGGGTTTCCTTTAATCCCGAAATGCTTGTCCCTGTTATTAAACTATAATTTTTCCTAAAAATTTCAATATCTGACTTCCTTAATATAACATTAGGAGCAATAAGTACTCCAACAGAATCAAAAGCATTTAAACTTATACTATCTGTAAATGTTGTATCTCTGTATAGAGCGAAAGATTCACCCTGCTCATTTCTTACTTCAAGGTATTTTATCTCTTCAGATGAACCCACTCTATTAAAAACATCCTGGATAGACTCATAATCACTGAATTCGAGATATGTTTCTATAGACTGAAGAAGCATTTTAGACATTGTTTCATTTTGCTTTAAAAATAAATCCAGACTAGCTTTATATGTGCTTTTGGGAACTATAACACCAAATAAAATGGAAGCTGCAATTCCTATCATTAATATTACAATAACATATCTGCCTCTTATACTTATCCAGTACTTTAGTGTTAAAAACTGGGAGAAAAACTTTAATATCCTTTTAAACATTTTAACCCCCAAATCTATTATTGAGTCTGCTTAGTAATTATATAATCAGGGCTCTCATTTATAGGAAAATTTAAAACCTGTCTTACCTGCTCATTTACAACAATTTCCACTGGTTCAGTATTTTTTATATAAATTAATGCTCCATTTTCAAGCCAGCCCTCTTGCATAACTATTAAAGGTATTTTTTTCAGTTTACTCATTTTGCATATATTTTTAATAATAAAAGGATCTGACATGGCCTCTGAAGGCCAGACAAATATAGCATTACATTGTTTTTCATTTACAAGAACTGTGAAATCATTAAATATATCACCTGCAATCAATTTTGATTGGGTTACATAAATTCGCATGGACCTCGGTGGTGCCGTCTGCAATTGAGCAAGCCTGTTAATTACATTATCAGGTAAACCATCCGATAATATTCCAAGAGTAATAATTACAAAATTTAATTGTTTAATAGTTTTTATAACTTTATCTACTGGTATATTCTTGTTTTGAGAATTAATTTGGTTAACTGTAAGAATAGTAAAAGCCAAAATACAAATGCTCAGATTTCTCAACCTCACATCTACCTCCCGCATTTTTATTGTAATAATCCCAAATAATTAAAAATCTTCCAGGTTCTCAAGATTATCATTAAAAGGGATTATCTCCTCTGGTTTTAGCTTCTTCTTCCCAACCATTTCCTCTTTCTTCTCTTCTATATCCATAATTTCTTTTTTTCTTGCTTTCTCTTTTACACCTTTTTCAATATTACTCTTTTTAATGACTTCCTTTTTTTCAAACCTTCCACTTAGTCTGAATGATCTTATCATTGTTGATAATTCCTGAGACTGAATATTTAACCTTCCTATAATATTTGCCACTTCTTCTGATTTCGACGCATTTCTCTGAGTCACTGTATTCATCTGGCTAACAGCTACATTCACCTGTTCAATACCTTCTGCCTGCTCCTTACTTGCAGCCGCTATCTCCTCAATTATCTGCAATACCTTATTAGCACTCTCCGCTATCCTATCAAATACCTCTATCGTCCTGTTTACCTTCTCTACACCCCTGTCTGCACTCCTACCTGAACCCTCTATCATTACTGCCGTATTCTTCGCCGCCTCCGCTGACCTCTGTGCTAAATTCCTTACCTCCTCTGCTACTACCGCAAACCCTTTCCCTGCTTCTCCTGCTCTCGCCGCCTCTACCGCCGCATTCAACGCTAACAGATTCGTCTGAAACGCTATCTCATCTATCGTGTTCACTATCTTACTCGTCTCTACCGAACTCTCCTTTATCTGCTTTATCGCTTCCTCTAACTCCCTTATTGCCTCTCTCCCCTCCTTTATTACCCTGTCTGACTCATTCATCATCACTCTCGCTTGACCTGTATTGTCTGCATTCTGCTTCACCATACTGCTCATCTCTTCCAAACTGCTCGATATCTCCTCAAGTGAACTCGCCTGCTCATTTGCACCCTCCGCCAAACTCTGACTGCCTGCATAAACCTGATTTGTCGCTGACAGTACCTCACTGGTAACAGCTGAAACACTTGACAAAGCATCCTCCAAGGAATCCAGAGTTTTATTTATATCGTTTTTTAACTCATCAAATTTACCCATATATTCTCCTTTAATACGATGTGTAAAATCCTTTTTAGCTGCGCTATTCATAACCTCAGAAATTTCTTCTATGGGTGTTTTTATACTGCCAACAAGTCTGTTGAGACCCTCAACAAGGCTTATATATTTCCCTTCAAATTTACTCTCATCTATTTTTACATCAAGATTACCACTACTAATCTCTTCAATCATATTGTTCAGATTCTCCGTGACATCTAATAAAACCTGCTTCATCCTTGACAATGCTCTTCCAATAGTATCCTTATCTGATCTTATATTAACTTCTACACTTAAATCTCCGTGAGAAATACTACGAATTTTTTCAGCCTGATCTCTAAGAGATGAAATTAAAGACCTTAAACTATCAGCTAATAAACCAATTTCATCATCAGCCTGGTAATCCACTTCTTGATCCAGATCCCCCATTGATATAGCTTTCAATGTCCTATTAAAATATTCAATGGGCTTTAATACTTTTGTCTTGTATCTTCTAGACATAGTTACCGCTGTTGCAAAAAATACAAAGGTTATAATGACTATAATCCCTAGTGTTACCCATTTAACAAAGCTGACACCACCACTGGCAGAGATAAAATCACGTTCAAAAGCATTTGCAACAATTACCCAGTCCCATGGTTCAAAATATTTTATGCCGGCTAAATATCTCTCGGAAGATTTTTGTTCACCAAGCGAATAATCAATGAATAATATATCATTTTTCTTATCAATCGATTCAGTGATCATTTTCTGAATAATATACCTGTCCTTATTGTCTTTCATACTCCACAGGATTTTGCCAGTTTCAAATGAGCCACCAGAAATTAAACATCTACCCCTATCGATCCCTTTCCCCTTTATTATGGATATATATCCATTCTTTCCAACATTTGTACTTTTAATCAGCTCTACCAAATCTGTCAAATCATATCCTTTAGTAATAGAAATCATACCAATTACAGAACCTTCATTTGTTGATAGTGGCATATAAGCATCTATTAACATGGTTTTATTATTTATTCTATAGGTATAATAATTTTCACCTTTCAGAATATTAGTAATTATTGGATTTGCTATTCCTGATTGGCTCTTGTTCGGGATCAACACCCCAAGATTCTTCAGATCTTCATTATTATTTGTAGCAACCTTAATCATATTTCCATCTATATCTATTCTTTGGTAAAAAGCAACTTCTCCATCTGTGTCAGAAAGTCTCGCAAACAAAGGGTTAATCGTACTTAAGTTATTAATACTATTCAAAACTATTTCAGAAACTTTTATCTCGGGTAAGTTGACATCACGTACCACCTTACCACTATAGTCTTTCAAACCCCAAGTATGTTGTACAGAAGAATTAACATCCAATTCTTCTAAATTCAGTAAAATTTTTATCTTATCAAGGTCTCTATCTGCATTGTTCCTAATAGATTCTTCTCTATCTTCAATTAATTTATACACAAGGTTAGCGACTTGTTCTATATTTAATTTCATTAAGGATTTATTTTGTACAATATTAAACACATCACCTTTTTGATTTATTAAACTAAGTATCAATACAAAAATTACAACAGACATGAGTACAAATAAGGTTATATAAATCCATCTGTTTTGCAATGAAAGCTTCATACGTAACTGTCCCCCAAGTTTGGAAATTTAAAATAATTCTTAAAGTATTTATAATAAACATTTATTTTGAGCTTAACATATACAATCATCATTTTAATAGACTATTACTTCTTCTTCTTTTTAGCAGACTTCCCTTTTTCAGCCTTCTCCGCCCCCGTCTCCAGCTTATCTTTAATGTCCGCAATCTTGGTAACCTCATCTGTACTCAAAATTTTGTCAATATTCAATAGTATCTTGATACCATCTTTCGCCTTTGCCATTCCCAATATGAAACTGGTATCTATTTCAGCTCCAAAGGAAGGGGCATCCTCTATATCATTTGCCTCAATATCAAGAACCTCAGAAACATTATCAACGAGTAATCCAGCCTGTACAAGGGTATCATTTCTATATACGTCGACCACAATTATACAAGTATCCTCGGTAATCTCAGCCTCCTCCAGTCCAAATTTTTTCCTTAAGTCAACAATTGGAATAATCTTTCCACGAAGATTTATAACCCCCCTTACAAAATCGGGAGTCCTTGGTACATAGGTTATATCCATTACTCCAATTATTTCTCTAACCTTTAGTATTTCAATCCCATACTCTTCATTGCTAAGTTTAAAAGTCAAATATTTCCCCGCCCTGCTTTTGTTTCTTTCGTTTTTTGTATTTTTTACTTCTAACTCTTCATTTTCAACATTAATGGGCATAATTACCTCCCAATCACCTTTTCAATTACATTTGACTCTCTCGATAATCTTATAAGTCCTGCAACATCAATTATAAGCCCAACTCGACCATCTGGCATAATAGCACCACCAGAAATGCCAGGGACTTTTTTTAACAAAGTACCAAGCGGTTTTATCACTACCTGTTGCTGACCAATTAAATCATCAGCAAGAATGCCAACTTTTATATTCTCTGATTCGACTACAACAACAAGAGCATTGTAGGGGTCTTCCTTGGCATTTTCAATATCAAAGAGCTTATAAAGCCTGATAAGAGGTAAAAGCTCTCCATGAAAAGAGATAATCTCGCCTTTTTTCATTAATGTACTTATATCATTATTTCTTGGACGAAAAGTAGTAACAACCGAAAGTGTCGGTATGATATACCGCTCACTTCCAACTTTAATTACCATTCCATCAATAATCGCTAGTGTAAGGGGTAAAATTAACCGAAAAGTCGTACCTTCACCAGACTTAGTATAAACATCAATCCTGCCTCTTATTGACTCAATATTTCTCTTAACCACGTCCAGACCTACACCCCTTCCAGATACGTCTGTTACAACATCAGCAGTAGAAAAACCTGGGGAAAAGATCAAATTCCATACTTCATTATCGGATAATTCTTTATCTTCCTTAACAAGTCCCCTTTCAATAGCTTTTCTTAATATTTTGTCTCTATCAAGTCCCTTACCATCATCTGAAACTTCTATTATGATATTGCCACCTCTGTGGTAAGCTCTGAGTTCAATTTTTCCATACTCTGGTTTGCCCCTTTTTATACGTTCCTCAGGATTATCTTCTATACCGTGATCAATTGAATTTCTTATCATATGAACAAGAGGGTCACCAATTTTGTCAACAACCGATTTATCAAGTTCTGTGTCCTCACCATAGGTTACAAATTCAATCTTCTTCCCCGCTTTCTTGGATAAATCACGTACCAATCTTGCCATTTTTTGAAAAGTAGATTTTATCGGGATCATTCTTAATGAAGTACCGAGCTCCTGTAATTCCCGTGTGATTTTATCAAGTTGCGAAACATATTTTGCAAGCCTTGGTGATTCAATACTTTTTACTTCAGGTGCTTGAGTAACCATTGATTCAGCAATAACCAACTCACCTATTGTATCTACTAACCTATCAAGTCTATCAGCATCGATTTTTATAATCTCTTTCAGCTTTACTTTTTGTACCTCAACATCAGCTTTTTCCACTTCAGGGCTGACATCAGGTGCTATATGTTGATCATCTTTGCTTTTTTCATCCTGGGCCGGCTCTTCAACGACAGTGGCAGTCTCTTCATCCCTATCCTTAGGCTGTTCTTCTTTAACTTTCTTTTGTCCCAAAACTGGTTTCTTTTCTTCTACCCTTTCCTCCACTTCTATAATACCTTCATCAACAAGCCTGATTAAATTTTCTATATCTTTTATAAGTTGATAGAATTCTCGCCCTTGAGGCTTAACTACTCCTGTTTTTGTAACCTCTTCAAGATCCTTTATCATTTCTTTCAACTTATCGACAGCTCTAAAAACCAAATCAATATTTTCCCCTTCCAATACTACTTTACCGTTTCTGGCTTTATCCAGAAGATTCTCAGCTCTATGGGACAACTCTTGTATTTCTTTTAACCCGATAAAGCCTGCAACTCCTTTAATTGTATGAAAAGATCGAAATACAGCATTTAATGCTTCAGCGTTCGAAGGGTCATTCTCAATTGTCAAAAGATTCAAATCAGCATTTTCAATATGCTCATTTGCTTCGTTAATAAAATCAGGTAACAACTCTACATCTACACTGTAAGGCTCTACGACTTCGAATTCTTCCTCTGGTTCTTCCTCTGGTTCTTCAATCAGTATCGGTTCCGATTTTTCCTCATTTACAATTTCTTCCTTTTTTCTCTTTTCCTTCTTCCTTTTTTTCTTCTTTTTCACCTTCCTTTCTTTTTTATCTCCAGGTTCCAATAAACCTATTATCTCTTTGACATGAGTGTAAGCATCTCTCTGCCCTGAATAATATTCAACAACCTCTTCACACCAGTCTTTGACCCTATATAAAATATCAACATCAATATCTTCATTATCCGATAAAAAATCCTCCAGTGCATGACAGACTTTATTCAGATCATCTACTCCTACAAGCCCCGATTCACCTTTTATTGTATGAATTATTCTCTTTAATTGATTTAGATCTTCCTGTTTACCAGTATTTTCATAATCAAGAATTAAATTTTCGATTTCCTGAAGATTACCTTCAAGAGATGTGATAAACTCCTCAAATATGCTTTTATCAACCACTTCATTATATTCGAATACTTCTTTCCTTTTATTTTTACCTCTTTCACTATCACGAACAATTGAATTTATAAGAGTTTGCAGATCTGAAAATCTTTTTGAGACTTCATTAAAAACCTCTGCAGGACTATCTGTTTCCCCAACTATTATCTTCTCAATAGTAGCTTTAAGCCACTCAACATGATCATTAATTTGTTTATTTTTTAAATCAGAGCTCAGTTTTTCAACCTTATCCAGATCATTTAAAATTTCACCAAGAACAGGCAGATCTGAAACATCGGTAAGAACAATTTTTTCTCCAAGCCTTTCCAATAGGCTAACTAAATCATTTTTACTCATTTCACATACCTGAAAAATCTCCCCAAAAATACAATTTTAGGATGTAAAAAAGCCATTAATTTTTTGTCAAAATCTATGCCTTAAACAAAGTCAGACGTATCAATTCCATTGAATCACAATAATTTTTAAAAGAGGTGGAAATTTTTACCGAACTACAGGAAAGGAATTCCCTTTTTTTTAATCTTAACTTTTTATTTTTACTTTTAGTTAATTAAATTAAAATTGTAATTTACACTTATGTATAACTTTTTTAAAATAAAAATAAAAGAATGAAAGCAAAAAGTAAAGAAGAAGCAGTATTAATAACGGATCATAATTATGAAATAATCGGATGGGATAAATACGCAAAGCAACTGTATGGTTATTCTGAAGACGAGATTATTGGTAATAAAATTTTCAAAATAATTCCAACAGAATACCAAAAGACCTTTTTAAATATTCTTAAAAATGCCTATTATAGCGAAGTGACAGATGAAGTCGAAGGACTTCGAGTAAACAAAAAAGGTGAAATATTTTATGTAAACTCTCTGATAAAACCATTGAAAGATGAAGAAACCGGGGAAATTACTTTTGCGATTTACGAAACCGATGTTACAAATAGAGTCAATGCACGAACGAAAATATTAGAGAGTGAAGAAAAATACCGCAAACTGATAGAAAATTTATGCGACGGCATATTACTGCTTGACAATAAATTTAACATAGCTCTTGCAAATCCTGCATTTCAAGAGCTAATGGAAATAAAATCTTTGAATTTACACAATGTTCCCTTAGAAAATATTATTGAGAAAGAAGTTTTTAAAAAGATAGTTGATTATGCAAAAGAGTTAAATAAAAAAAACGTGGTAAGATTCGAAACTAACCTAAGGATAGGTAATAATATTAAAACTGTAGATATAACAATAATACCGGTTAAATCGATAAAAAACCAATTAATAACTGGTTTCATACTTATATTCAGAGACATTACGTCAAACAAAAAAGTCGAAGAGGAATTAATAAAAGCCGCAAGGTTGGAAACAACCGAGAAAATCGCTGGGGGTATTGCCCATGATTTTAACAATATTTTAACGATAATACTTGGTAACATTTCATTATTGAAAATTTCATCAGATGTAACAGATAAGATACTAAAAAGAATTGAAAAAATAGAAAAAGCATCTCTACGGGCACGTGAATTAACTCAAAAACTGATGACTTTCACAAGGAGTGGCGAACCAATTAAAAAGATTACATCTGTTAAAAAAGCTATAATTGAGAGTGTAAGCCTCACTTCAGCAGGAACAAGCATCACGATAGATGTAGATATTCAAAAAGACTTATGGGGAGCAGAAATTGACGAAGAACAAATCATTTATGTATTAAACAATCTACTAGTAAATGCCCAGCAAGCTATGATGTCTGGAGGCAAGGTTCTCGTAAAAGCAGAAAATTTTCTTTTAAAAGAAAAAAATGATAAACTATTTGAATTACAACCAGGCAAATATATAAAAATCACTGTAAAAGATAATGGCCCAGGTATCCCCTCGGACATCTTAGACCACATATTTGAACCTTATTTTACGACAAAGGACAAAAAACATGGACTTGGACTCAGTACTTCCTACATAATAGTAAAAAGACACAATGGCACAATTAAAGTTGAATCTGAACATGGCAAAGGTACAGCATTTTACATATACTTGCCATCAATAGGAAAATATATAGAATCCGAGGAAGAAAAACCAGACCACTTTTATAAAGGAGAGGGTAAAATTTTAATCATGGATGATGAAGAAGAAATAAGAGAAATGGCTGGAATTATGCTTCAGAACATAGGTTATAAAGTTGATTTTGCCGCCGATGGTGAGGAGGCAATAAGAAAATACAAAAAACAGATGATGTTGGAGAAAAAGTTTGATGCAGTTATACTTGATCTTACTGTACCGGGCGGTATGGGTGGAAAAGAAACAATAACCGAATTGTTAAAAATAGACCCTGATGTGAAAGCAATAGTATCAAGTGGCTATTCGAATGATCCCATTATGACGAAATACAAGCAACATGGATTTTCTGGCGTTGTTAGAAAGCCCTACAGACCACTTGAGCTAGGTAAAGTCATAAAAAAAATAATAAGTAAAAAATAGTTATAGGAGATATTATGAAAAAAATTTTAAATCTAGTCTACCTTATTTTGTTTCTAATTGTCACAAGAACCTTGTGTCAATATAATGATGTATATCCCCAACCGGTAAATCTAATTACAAATCCCACAGCTGGTACTATACCGCGTGGTTCATACCTAATAGAAACAAGATTATTTAAATCAGGGGGCATAACAGCAGGAATCTACGTTGGATTAACTACAAGGTTCATGTTTGGAATTTCATATGGTGGAAACAATATAATTGGCGATAGCTCAGTTAATCTATATGAGCAACCTGGAATAGAACTAAAATATAGAGTTATAGAAGAAAAACAAAACGTTCCGGCAATACTTATAGGATTTACTTCTCAAGGATACGGAAAATACGACAGAACATTGGACAGATATGAGACAAAGGCAAAGGGGTTTTATATAGTTGCAAGTAAAAATTATCGATTTCTTGGCAATACGGGGTTCCACTTTGGTATAAATTATAACAATTTAGAAATAAAAGATAATGATAAAGACCCATCTTTCTTCTGTGGAATTGATAAAGAAATTAATCCAGAGTTAACTCTCATGGTAGAATACGATGCAGCTCTAAACGACAATGAAACCAATGAAATTAATTTTGGAAAGGGAAAAGGATATCTAAATGCTGGGATAAGATGGACTTTTGTACAAAAATTTCACTTGGAATTGGACTTTAATAACATTTTACTCAACAGAAGAAATGTCGAGTATTTTTCAAGAGAAATTAAAATCACATTCATTGAATTTTTCTAAAAAATAAAAGTGGAATTAATATGAAAACTAAAAAGATTTTAACCGTACCAACACTTATATTTTTACTTTCCATACTGGTTTTTGCTACTAGTGATAACCTAAAAGAAATTATTTCAAAAGCCGATTACCTTGATGATCAAAAGCTTTATCAAGAAGAGTTAAAAATATTAAAAAAAGCACATGACTCCTACAAGGACTCCCCTGAAATACTCTGGCGATTAGCAAGGGCACATTTTAACATAGCAGATCAAAATTCCGATGATTTAGATCTACAAAAGGAAAATCTCTATCCAGGCTTTGAATACGCCAAAAAATGTATCGAAATTGATAAGAATTCCGCTGGTGGGCACAAGTATTATGCAATACTAATTGGCAGAATTGGTGAAATTGAAGGTACAAAACAAAAAATCACAAACTCCTACGCAGTCAAAGAGCATGCTCTAATCGCTATTAAACTCGATCCCACTGACGATGCCAACTATCATCTCATGGGGAGGTGGCACTACGCTCTTTCAGATCTGAGCTGGATTGAAAGGCAGATTGCTACTGTTGTATATGGGAAACTTCCAAAGGCAAGCTTTGAGGAAGCTGAATTCTTCTTCAAAAAGGCACACGAACTTGCCCCGGATGATCCAAGACACCTTCTATGGCTTGGTAAGACTCAGTTAAAACTTGGTAAAAAAGAGGAAGCAAAAAAAGCTTTTGAAATGATAACGAAAATAAAACCAAAATCGGACTCAGAAAAAAGGAGCATAAAAGAAGCAAGTGAGTTATTAAAAAAGATAAGATAATTCCAACTTTTTTAAATATAAGTTCTTATAAAATTAATTCAGATTAAAATAATTTTTTTGTTACATGTACTGCTTCTTTGATAAACTTAAAATGAATGATTTAACAATTTATTATTAATCTAAATAGGCAAACAGGTTATCACAATTAGAAAATATCAGTTAATGACAAAGTGATTTGCTATGCAAAACAAAAGGACTATATAAATTAACCATTACACGTTCTTACTTAATTCACTTACTCTACGTAAATAGCTTCGTCCACATATGCTTGACCTACAACAATCCGATAAAATTAGTAAATTGATTAATTTTTAAAATAAGTATCGGGTAATCAAAATGATTAGTATGCTTACCCATGCTTCTAAAAATTCCGATATAATAAAAAAGTCATAAAAATATTTTGCATTATTTGGTATACCTAATTATATTATGCATGCTTATTATAATGAGGGAAATCTTATGAACATTTCAAGCTCACTACAAGATTACCTAAAATTTATATATGAAATATCTCAACAAAAAAAATATGCACGGATTAAAGACATAGCTCGACTGAAAAAGGTTAGTATGCCCTCTGCAACCGAAGCTATGAGAAAACTATCAAAACTCGGACTGATACAATACCATGCCTATGAATTTATTCAACTCACAGAAAAGGGTGAAAACATGGCTCATTACATGTTTAGTCTTCAAAATTTTCTGGTGAAATTTTTAAAAGAAATCTTGGGTATCGATAAAGAAAAGGCAGAGAGCGAAGCATGCAAGCTAGAACACTGCCTAGAATCTGAAACTCTCGAAAGGCTTGTCCTTCTTTATCAATACATAATATCATGTCCTAAAACCGATAAATCATTTATCAAAGGATTCAAAGAATGCATAGCTTCCACTGTAATCGGATCCAGTGTCTCTGATTTCTGCAAGGATTGTTTTGTAAAAACCAAATTCCCACATTACATAAAAAATGGCAAACTGAAACATATACTTTTAAAAGACATGAAACCGGGAGAACATGGGAATATTATAATGATTGGTCCGGACTCCAATATTAGAAAAAAGATACTTAAAAAAGGCATATTCCCAGCTAACAAAGTTGAAATGGTACATGTGGATAACAAGAAAGACCTATTTTGCATAAATATAGAGGGATACCAGACTTCAATATCTAAAGTCGAAGCAACAAATATGGAGGTAGAAATTGAAAAAGAAACTTAATATTTTAATGATTCTGCCCTTAGTAATTTCAATAATTGAAACAGATATCTATTCCTATGAGCATAACAATTTGATAACCGGATTTTTTGACATAAAAACGGCATACAAATTCAATCAGAAAAAATCAGAAGAGTTCAACATTGGCTCATTAGAAATCGACTTCGAGGGTAGATTTTCCAGCTCGTTATCTTACGAGGCAGCTATTGTGTATCAAGGTGAATTGTTATCTCTGGGGCAGACTATAGCGAAATTTAATATATTTAAGGAATATATGGCAATTCAGATAGGAAATTTTGATGTTCCTTTTGGAATCGACTGGAAATATTACTCTACACCCGACAGATTTTTTATATCTCAACCAGTGACAACAGATTCATTGCTGAACGGTGGATGGACAGAAACAGGTATAAATTTCACAGGTAAGGCCAAATATCTTGAATATCAAATATTCATTGTAAATAAGTCCCCGTTAAAAGAATGTGTTTATGGATTACCTGATAGTAGGAAAACTTTAGGAGGGAGACTATCTTTTAATTTTGCAAAGTTCATCAATATTGGATACTCTATCGTGATAACTGAATACTCTAATAAGCCATTAACTGGTTATGAGTTTTCATCAAGTTCAAATAATTATAAAATACAGTTTGAATTTCTCCATACTGAGATGGAAAAGGCATTTCATCTTGACGTAATAAAGAAAATTGGTAGTCTATATTCAGCAGGAATAAGGTATAATTCGTATACTTTATCAGGTAATAATTCACAAAAAGTCGACCTCTTATCAAAGATTGATATGAAAGATAATATGTCAATCAAGCTGGAATATCAGATCATTTATAATAAACTATCAAATTACAATCAACTGGCTTGCCAGATAGTAGTTAGTTTCTAAAGCGAAGGAAAATACCTATATGCATAAAATAGTTCCTTTAACAGAATTAAAAGATAATGAATATGGAAGGGTTGTGGATGTTATAGGAGGTCATGGGCTTGTAAGGAATCTTGAAGCAATGGGAATCTTCCCGGGAGTAAAGATTAAAGCTAAATCTCGACAATTCAAAGCAGGCCCTATCGTTATTTCCATTGGTAATACTCAGATAGCAATTGGATATGGTATGGCAAGAAAAATATTAGTAGAACCAATTAAAGAAGGATAAAATATGGTAAAAGATATAAAAAGAATTTTGCTGATGGGAAATCCAAATGTTGGAAAAAGTGCTATATTCTCGAGGTTAACAGGCATACACGTAGTAACATCAAACTATTCAGGAACTACAGTAGAATTTACAGAAGGCAACATTAAAATCAATGGAACAATGGCAAAAGTAATCGATGTCCCTGGCGTCTACACTCTGGAACCTACGACAAAGGCTGAAGAAGTCGCACTAAAAATCCTTGAAGACACAATTAGAGATTTTAAGGATAAATTCATAGTAATTAATGTTGTTGATGCAACGAACCTTGAAAGAAACCTCAATCTAACACTCCAGCTAATAAATAAAGATGTCCCAATGGTCGTGGCTTTAAATTTCTGGGACGAGACGAAACATAAGGGTATCGAAATAGATGTAAAAAAACTTGAAGAAAAAATAAGTATACCCATAATACCAACATGCGCAATTTCTGGAGAAGGGATAAAGAGACTGGTTGATAAATTAAAAGAGGCAAAGGTAAGTAACATAAAGGTAAAAGAGGAAAATAAATGGGAAATAATAGGTAGAATCATAAATGATGTGCAAAAATTATATCACCATCATCACACATTTTTAGAAAGATTTTCTGAGATAACTATAAGACCGGCAACAGGAATACCATTCGCTATATTAACGTTAGCTGTTACTTTCGGGCTAATAAGATTCATAGGTGAAGGTCTTATCAGGCTTATATTTGATCCTCTTTTTGAAAATATATGGGCACCCATCATTATGAAACTATCAGGACTCATAGGATCATCTGGATTTATCCATGATATTCTAATAGGGCAGCTAATAGATGGTAATATAGATTTTTCCGAATCCTTTGGTCTATTAACAACAGGATTATACGTACCTATTGCAGCTGTTTTACCATATGTATTTGCCTTTTACCTTGCACTATCACTACTTGAAGACTCGGGTTACCTACCTCGCCTCGCTGTACTTGTTGACAGAGGTATGCACAGGGTAGGTCTACATGGATACGGAATAATCCCAACGATTTTAGGATTCGGATGTAATGTACCTGGTGCTTTATCCACAAGAGTACTACAAAGCAAAAGGGAAAGATTCCTTGCCGCAACACTAATGGCTATAGCCGTCCCATGTGCTGCACAGACCGCAATGATAATTGGACTGGTTGGAAAATACGGAATTGTGGGAATAGGAGGTGTATTCCTCACACTCTTTTTAGTGTGGCTTTCACTTGGGACTATTTTAAAGAGACTACTTAAAGGTCCTGCTCCAGAACTCTTTATAGAAATCCCACCATACAGATTGCCCTATTTTAAAGCCACATTAAAAAAGGTTTGGATGAGAATCCTGTATTTTATTAAGGAAGCACTCCCATGGGTTCTATTTGGAGTATTTATTGCAAACCTCCTCTACATTTCAGGAATAGTTAACTTCCTTGGGAAAATTGTAAGACCCGTTATTACAGGAATGTTTGGCCTGCCTAAAGAAACTGTAACTGCATTGATAGTAGGTTTTTTAAGAAAAGATGTCGCCGTTGGAATGCTGCTTCCTCTAAATCTAAACCTGAAACAGTCAATAATAGCAAGCGTCATACTTACAATGTATTTTCCATGCGTTGCAACGTTTACAGTACTACTAAAAGAATTTGGTATAAAGGGAATGATTAAAGCCACATTAATAATGATAGTGTCAACGTTTATTACTGGATCTCTATTGCACCTTATACTGTAGCTTTATAATCCCAATAACATCAATAGAAAACCAAATGATAACCCGATAGCAAAATTTACCAATTTAACACCAAGAAACACTCTCCTTGAATGAGCCAGTACTGGCAACATCCCATGACCATCCTGAACAATAGAACTTGCAAGCAAAACGCTAAAAGGAATATTTCCTTGAATATATAGTGTAACAAAAATAATATGTGGACCGGATTCAGGAACTAAACCTACTAGACTTGCGATCAAAAGAACAATATATTTATTTGACTGTATCCATTCCTGTATATTAAGTCTGTGAACAATCAGCTCAACAAATATCAGAGCCCCAAGTGTCCAAAGGAAAAGTCTTGGTATGTGCTTTTTAAGTATATGTTCCCAAATATGCTCTTTTAAAAAGTGATCCGATGCAAGTACGCTGATTAACGTAGCAATTCCGATAACAATAATAATCGTAATTCTCACCCAATTCCATTCTTCAGGTCCTATAAATCCAAAAGCAACCAGCAGAAGTGAAAATATATTTAAAACCATTAAGAGAAATCTTTCAAAGTTTATACTCTTTAGCTGAGGTAATACGAGCCTTAAAGAAAAATATTCAAACTTATCCTCATGTATTTCCATACAATCGCATTTAAAAAACTTCTTTTGTTTTTCTTTAAGTAATAAATCAACTAAAAAACCTGAAGGTAAACTTACCAAAAAAAGGATTAGGATAATAACAAGTCCTTTTTGCGGCGATAATGCAAGTAAAATAAACGTTTCATCACCCATCGTTGCAATCATTGTAGTAATAAGCGCACCAATTGAGATAATATTATGAGCGTAAAGAGAAACGGCTGTAAATGAACCCAAACATCCTGGGATAGCACCCAGTAAGGCACCGATTATATACTGTCTATTCCTTCTCCTACCAAGTATCTTACCCCAGTTGCCCTTGGTCTGAATGTTCAAAAATTCGATAATTAGCATCATTGAGAATACAAAAATGGTAATAAGAATTGAATCGTACAGAATTTTTAACATCATGAAACCTACCATTTAATAACAACAACATAATTTAAAACCAGAAATAATTAATTCAACTATAATTAACATACCAAATAAACCATATATATTATATATTATACTTTAATATTATACCACATATTGATTCTGTTAATTTTATTATAAATATTTGTATATTTGTCATCTTGATTTTAACTTTAAATATGTGTATTAATTTCCAAAAATTAATAAAAGGAGAGAGGTATTCCCAAACAATAAACTATATAAAGAGTAGAATTAATACTTTACCAAAAATATCTATTATACTCGGATCAGGGCTTGGGATAATCGAAAATCAGATAAATGAAAAAATCTCGGTTGATATGAAAGATATTCCATACTATCCTGTTCCAACTGTAAGCGGGCACCATGGAAAAATAGTGTTTGGCAAAATGGGGAATAAGAATGTGATGGCGATATTTGGAAGGTCTCACTATTATGAAGGAATTGGACTTGAAAAGGTAGTATTGCCAATTTTACTTCTGTATAAATTAGATATAAAAAAGGTGATAATAACCAATGCGGCAGGAGCTGTGAATCCGAATTTTAGGATTGGTGACTTAGTTTTACTAAATGGATACATAAATTTCACTCAGCTGAATATCTTTAAAAATAACTGGGAAAAATCAATACAAAATCCTTTTTCATTATCGCTTAACAATAAAATTGTACAATCTAATCTGCCTGTGAAACCCAAAACAGGAACATATTGCTGGACAACTGGCCCAAGTTATGAATCTCCTGCTGAAGTAAAATTTATAAGATATCTCGGTGGTGACCTCGTTGGTATGTCAACCATCCCTGAAGCATTTATGGCAAAAAGACTCGGATTGGATGTTATAGGAATTAGCTTTGTCTCAAACCTTGCCGTAGGTCTTGCTGAAAAACCGTTATCTCATAAAGAGGTAAAAAAGTCTGTATTATCTAATAAAGAGAACTTTAGCATCTTTATATACAAAGTTGTAACAGAAATACTTTAAAGTGTCAACTATTATAATATTTGTATATGTTCTTTTCAATTCTCTTTCCCCTTTCGTAATAATTGTTTAATATTTAATTGCTAATTGAAAGAATATTCTAAAAAGTTCACATAAATGGCAGGGACTTTTTAATAAATGAGTAAATATGAGCATAGAATATATCTTCAAAAGAAGAAGCATCAGAAAATATCTAAAAAAAGACGTGGAAACTGAAAAAATCGAACTAATATTAAAAGCTGGAATGTCAGCACCGTCAGCACATAACATCCGACCATGGCAATTTATTGTCATTAAAAAAAGAAATACTCTTGATAAAATAGCCGAATTCCATCCACACGGAAAAATGCTCTCCCAGTCACCAATGGCTATCGCTGTATGTGGTGAACACGAAAAATCAACAGATTTCTGGGTACAGGATTGTGCCGCAGCTACTGAAAACATGCTATTGAGTCTACCAGCTTTAGGTCTGGGCGGTGTATGGATCGGCGTTTATCCAAACCACCATGAAAATAAAGAAATATTAGATTTAATAGGCATTCCAAAACATATAACACTATTCTCAATTATATCAATAGGTTATCCAGATGAAGAAAAACCGCCCAAAGCACTATATGAAGAATCAAAGATTCACTACGAAAAATGGTGAAGCATAATGATTGGGTTTATATACTTAATAGTTGGCGTACTTCTCCTTTATTATGGAGCAGAATATTTGATTAAAGGAGGCTCCTCGATAGCATTAGCCGCAGGAGTAAAAAAGATTGTTATTGGACTGACAGTGGTTGCTTTTGGAACTTCTTTACCGGAATTTGTCGTAAGTTTTTTTTCAGCTTTAAAAAAGGTGGATAGTGTTTGTGTTGGTAATGTTATTGGAAGTAATATTATAAATATATTACTTGTTCTTGGCATAGCATCCATTATAAGACCTATAAATTCATCAAGACGTGTAATTACTCTTGACATCCCGTTTTTACTATTTTTAACCCTTTTATTTATATTTATTTCAAGAGATGGCAAGCTTTCAAGAATCGACGGGGTAATACTATTTGCTATTTTTCTTACATATATGATATACATATTATCGAGAAGGAAAAGTGAAAACTTAGCTGACATCGATCATAATACAAAAGGTAATACTTTAAAATATATAATTTTTACTATGGGAGGATTACTTGGATTGATTATAGGAGGTAATTTCACGGTAAGAGGAGCAGTTAAGGTAGCGCAGCTTTTTGGAATACCGGAGCTATTTATAGGTCTTACAATAGTAGCACTCGGAACATCACTACCAGAACTTTTTACAAGTATCCTCGCAATAATAAGAAAAGAACAGGACATCTCTCTTGGCAACATAATAGGAAGTAATTTATTCAACATTGCCTTTATACTTGGCTTTATTGCAATTTTCAACCCAATAAAAGTCGAACTTTCTGTAATTAAGTTTGACAACCTATTTATGTTATCTATAACAATTCTACTTGCAATCTTTCTTTACACTGGGGGAAAAATATCCCGGTTTGAAGGGATCATATTTGTTTTAATATACTTCTTATATGTCAGCAAATTAATAGTAGAAGTAACTGGATAAATGGTTAAGGTATGATAATTGGCGTTTATCAATTTTCACCGAGATGGGCAGATGTAGATTACAACCTGTCAAGAATTACCGAGACACTATTTAAATATAAAGATGTGGACCTGTGGGTGCTCCCTGAGTTATGCACAACCGGATATTATTTCGAAAATATCAAAAAGATGGAGGAATTAGCTGAATTTTTCCCTAAGGGGAAAACATCCAAAGTAATGCTTGAAACTACCAGAAATATAAAAACATCAGTTATAATGGGAGTAATGGAAAAGCTTGGTGATAGATATTTCAACAGTGCTGCGGTATTTAGCAAAGGTAATTTTATAGGTATTTACAGAAAAATTCATCTTTTTAATACTGAAAAAGAAATTTTTGCTCCGGGATTCGAATATCCGCAGGTATTTACCATAGATGATGTAAAAATTGGTGTGATGATATGTTTTGACTGGATTTTTCCAGAAGTCACACGGTCCCTTGCGCTAAGTGGTGCTATGATAATAGCACATCCTGCAAATCTTGTATTACCATATTGTCAGAACGCTATGACAACACGCAGTATTGAAAACCGTGTTTTCACTGTTACGGCAAACAGAGTAGGAATGGAAATAATCGGGAAAAAATCATATCTGAAATTCACTGGAAAGAGCCAAGTAACAAGTCCCGACGGCAAAGTACTTGGTTCTCTATCTGATAAAGAGGAAAATGTTCTCATAGTAGAAATAGATCCGGAGGAAGCTCTTGATAAAAACATTACAGAGAATAACAACCTATTCGAAGACAGACATCCTGACCTGTATAGATTATGATATATCAATAAGGAAGAATGGTTCTAATAAAAATTCAATCTAATTACCATGTAATGATGTAGAAAGAACTGCTATAAAAAGGAGATATATTTATAATTCTATCGTTGTCGCTGTATTATTATTGACATCTTTAATAATTCTTGTTTTTAGATAACCTTAAGATTAAATTTTTCTGGTATTGATATTTTTTGAAATGAAAAAAATTATATCATTGGCAAATCAAAAAGGGGGCGTGGGTAAAACCACTTCGGCTATTAATATTGGTGCTTGTCTTGGAGTATCGGAGATAAAAACATTGATTGTCGATATAGACCCTCAGTCTAACGCAACTCTCGGTTTCGGAATCGACCACAAAAACCTTGTAAATAGTATTTACGAAATACTGATAGGAAAAGCAGACGTACGAGACACAATACAAAAAACTGAAATCCCTTATGTGGACATTTTACCGTCCGCTACAAGGCTTGTAGGAGCGGAAGTAGAACTTATAGATTTACCAGAAAGAGAATCAATTCTGAAAAAACATTTAGAAAAAATTAAAGATGATTATCAATATATTATTATTGACTGTCCCCCAAGCCTGGGACTTTTGACAGTAAATGCACTTACGGCATCAGACACGGTCATAATTCCAATCCAGTGTGAATACTTTGCGATGGAAGGTCTGGGACAACTTTTAAACACCATTAGGCTGGTTCAAAAAAGTTTAAATAGGAATTTACAGATTGAAGGGGTATTACTTACCATGTTTGATACACGATTGAAACTGTCTCAGGAAGTAGCAGAACAGGTTAAAAGCCACTTTGGAGAAAAAGTTTATAAAACTATAATAAGACGAAACGTTCGCCTAGGCGAGGCACCAAGCTTTGGGAAACCAATTATACTTTATGATGCAAATTCTGCTGGGGCACAGGATTATCTATCATTAATAGGTGAAATACTGGAGAGAAATGGCGAAAAGATTAGGTAAGGGATTAGACGCTATAATTCCTGACTTATCAAAAGATATTGAATCTGAATATAGAATCGCTGAGATAGAAATCGATAATATCAGAGTGAATCCACTACAGCCAAGGAAAGAATTTAATGATGAAAGAATGGAAGAATTAAGGAAATCTGTAAAAGAAAAAGGTATTATTCAGCCTATAACGGTGCGAGCTATTGGTGATAGTTATGAACTTATAGCGGGAGAAAGAAGGTTAAGGGCTGCCCGCGATGTAGGGCTAAAAACTATCCCGGCTTATATCATTCCTGTTGACACTGACGTGGAATTGGTGGAACTTGCTCTGATAGAAAATCTACAGAGAGAGGATTTAAATCCCATAGAAGAGGCAAATGCTTATCACGTACTTGCTAATGCTTTTAATCTTTCCCATGAGGAAATAGCCCGCAGAGTGGGCAAAGATAGATCAACAATTACAAATTCATTGAGACTACTTAATCTGCCAGAGCAGATAAAGAATGACCTCAAAAATGGTGTCTTGACTCAAGGGCATGCCAGAGCAATTCTTTCAATTAAGGATGAAAAAACTCAGATCAAGATCTGGGAAAGAATAAAAAAAGCAAACTTAAGCGTAAGAAAAGTCGAAGGTATTGTCAGAAAATATGAAAAAAAGGAACAGTTAAAAAGAGAACAAAAGGAGGAATTATCACCTTTTGTAAAAGATATTGAGCAAAAATTAAGGCACTTTTTTGGAACTAAAGTAAAAATAAATGGTAATGAAAGTAAAGGTAAGATTGAAATTGAGTATTATTCATCCGAAGATCTCAATAGAGTCCTGGAATTGATTGAAAATAAAGGGGAATGAGCTTGACAAAAGGTTATTACATATTTCAGTTAATAACAAGTGAAAAGAAAAAACCATTTTCGATAAAGGTAAGTACAAACTTTTTAAAAATTTTTATAATCATAATACTCACCTTAATCGTTACCATTGGGATTTTTACCTATATCTATTTACCTAAGGCAATAAACTATGATAAACTGATGGGAGAAAACGAAAAATTGATAAAGGATAGGTTAAAAATAATCAAAATATTATCGGATTATAATAGAATAAAACAGATAGATCATTATATAAGATCAGTATTGGGAGCTGACCTTGCTCTATCAGGACCTGATACCTCATACATGTCTGAAACCGATGAAAACTTTGATGCAAAACTTCTAGAAAATAAATCTCTTGAGATAAGTTTCCTTGATAACATGCCAATAACACCACCAGTTGACGGAGGATATATCACACAGGGTTTTGTTACTGATAACCTTTTTGAAGAAGATAATCACTATGGCATTGACATAGCAGCACCAGAAGGAGCTCCGGTAAAAGCAGCCGCATCAGGCATTGTTATTTTTTCGAACTGGTCATATCACTATGGTAACATGATAATCATTTATCATCAGGGCGGATACTTTTCAATATATGGACACAACTCAAGAAATATTGCAAGAGAGCATCAGATGGTTGAAAGAGGTGAGGTAATAGCATTTGTGGGAAACACTGGAGAGAGCGAGGGACCGCATCTTCACTTTGAAATATGGAAAGATGGTATGCCAATAGACCCCCAAAAAATTATATATGCCTACAAGGATAAAAATATATCATTTAGCAGTATGGAGGTTAAGTGATTAAGGGAAAAGAAGCTGCTGTAAACACAATAATAGGCGAAGGTGCAACCATAGAGGGTGATATTAGACTTGACGGTAATATTCTTGTCTATGGCAATATAATAGGGAATATAGAAACCAAAGGTACAATTACTATAGCAGCTGGAGCAGATATAAAAGGAAAACTTATTGGGAATGACATTTTGATAAGTGGTAATGTTGAAGGAAATATTTACGCAGTTGGTAGGGTTGCACTAAGTAACAAAGCTAATCTTAAGGGAGATGTGACAGCAAAAACAATTTCTATCGAAGAGGGCGCAAAATTTGAAGGTAGATGTGACATGAAAGGTTATAAACCTTCAAAGGAAAGTGAAAAAATTGATAAAAAAACATCTCTCTAAGGAAAATATAAATTTCATTGGATATCTGGGCATAGGATTAAATATAGCAATAACAATCTTCATATTCGTAATGATAGGATATTTTGTTGATAAAAAGTTCAATACTTTACCTCAGGGCACTATTCTTGGAGGACTTGCTGGATTTATTTTTGGAATGAGAACTCTTTTTTTAACAGTAAAAAAGGTCTCTTCCAAGAAGGAAGATAAAAAAAATTGATTTTTGTTGTTAAGTATATATTTGTTATCTATCTGCTAAATTTTATATATTGCCTTATCCACGAAATAGAACATATTGGCGAGCTTGTACTAATAAAATTGGTTATAACACCCTTATTTATGCCTACTTTTTATGTTATTTACAAAAATAGAGATAGAAACTTAATATTTTATATTTTTAAGTACATCAGTTTTATTATAATTAGGCTGATTATTATCTCAATTTTTATAATATTGATATTTAAATATGGTAGCTTTAACTTCAATGCCATCTTAGGTGGTTCTTTGTCACTATATATTTATCTATTGGGAATAGAAGTTTTTACACTTTTAAAAGAACATTGATTAAAGTATGGAAAAATCAGGTAGCTTCATATTAGAATATTTAAAAGACACAAAATACTATGAATTATTTGGTCACAAGATACAGCTACCACAATTACCACCAATTAACATCCTAGGCATCAGTATTGATTTATCTATAACCAGAAACGTTGTTTTGCTATTCATTTCGTCACTTATAATATTCCTATCATTTTATTTTTCATTCAGGAAAGAAAAATTGATACCTAACAGATTCGCTCTTTTACTTGAATATATCATAATATTTATCAGGGATAACATTGTATATCCAACGCTCGGACGAAAGTTAGGAGATAAATATTTTCCTTTTATAGCAACACTATTTTTGTTTATAATAATTTCAAACCTCATGGGGCTTGTACCTTTTATGGCAAGTCCTACATCAAACCTGAGTGTCACAGCTGGGTTATCTCTTGTAGTCTTTTTTGTAATATTATATGAGGGAATAAAAACACACGGTTTATTTGGCTATTTTAAGAGTCTGATACCAGGAGGTATACCTTTCTGGCTAATACCTGTCATGCTCCCCATGGAGATAATAGGGTTACTAATCAGAGTAACTGTTCTTGCAATAAGGTTGTTTGCAAATATGCTTTCTGGACACATAAATATAATTATACTGTTTTTTCTGGTAATTTTAACAAAATCATTACTCATAAGTCCATTAGCACTTGGTATTGCAATATTTGTTTCTCTTATTGAATTACTAGTAGCTTTTATTCAAGCTTATATTTTTTCAATATTAAGCGTAATGTTTATAAGTATGAGTATAAAGTCGCATTAAATGGAGGAATTTATGGAAAGTTCACTTGTATACTTAGGTGCCGTTATTGGAATAGGACTAATTATTATTGGTGCAAGCATTGGAATCGGGATAATTGGTAAATCCGCTGTTGATGGAATAGCACGCCAGCCTGAGGCTCTTGATGGAATAAGAACAACCATGATTCTTGCCGCTGCTCTAATTGAAGGACTAGCTTTCTTAGCTATCATTACCTGTCTATTGGTAATACTAATTAAGTAAATAGCTGGTAAAAAATGCTTGAAATTGAGCCTGGATTAACTATCTGGACAATTGTAATATTCATAATACTTCTTTTCCTTCTGAAAAAATATGCATACAAACCTATCAACAATCTTATAAAAAAACAGGAAAACACTATTCGTGGAGCAATTGAACGTGCCACACAACTAAGAATGGAAGCAGAGGAAAATAAAAAACAATCAGAGAAATTATTAGATCAGGCAAGGATAGAATCCAGAAAAATTATTGATGATGCATTAGAAAAAGCTGAAAAGATAAAAGAGGGAATTATCGATGAGGCAAGAAAATCTGCAACTCAACTTCTTGAAAAAGCAAAACAGGAAATAGATAGAGAAAAGGCAAAAGCGAAAAAGGATCTCGAAAGAATACTCGTTGACATTGCCGCTGATTTTACAGAAAAAATATTAAAAAGAAAGGTAACTATTGACGATCAAAGAAAGCTCATTGAAGAATCTTTGAAAAATATTGGGGATAGACTATCTTGAAAAATAGAAAAATAAAAGCAATTGCATCTGCCTTGTATGAAACTTCGACGAAAGAAGGATTTCAACCAGAATTATTCGAATTTTTAAAACTACTTTACAAATTCTTAAAAGATACTTCCAGTAAACGACCCTTGAAAATAAATACTTCATTTAATTTTATTAATGAAATAGGAGAGTATTACAGGAGCGAAATAAGAACAATCACCAATTTTCTTTTTGAAGAATACAAATTTTTAAAAATCCCCAAAAATCTGAATAAGCTAATTAACACTCTTGAAGATATCCATCTTATAGAAACAGGCACAGAAATGGTAAATGTTGAAACCCCCAACGTCCTGGATGAGGATGAAAAAATTAAAATTGAAAACAAATTGAAAGAGACGCTAAATAAAAAAGTCATCTGTAACTATAAGATAAACCCCGAGCTAATTGGTGGGATTAGAATCCAGATAAAAGATAAACTATTAGACTGTTCTATAAAGGGCAGAATAGAAAGAATAAAAAGGGCTATCCTTGAGGAGAAATCATAAATGAGGAATAGTGATGAACTTGTAGCCACTATAAGGAAAAAGCTTGAAAATCTACTTGAAGAGGAGAAAGTTGAGGAAGTCGGAGAGGTTATTCAAGTTGCCGACGGAATGGCTACCATTTACGGATTATCAGGAGTAATGGCAAGTGAAATGATAGAATTCGAAAGTGGTCAAATAGGAATGGTAATGAATCTTGATGAAGATACAGTGAGTGCAATCATTCTTGGCGACATTGAAGGTGTAAAAGAAGGAGAGAAAGTTAGACGAACATATAACACAATGCAAATTGGTGTGGGTAAGGAAATCCTTGGACGGGTTATAAATCCTATTGGAATACCGCTGGATGATAAAGGTAAAATAGATTTCAAAGAATTTTATCCAATCGAAAGAACTGCACCTGGAGTAGTGGATAGACAACCAGTAAAAGAGGCGCTTCAGACTGGTATCAAAGCCATCGATTCTATGATACCAATTGGCAGGGGACAGAGAGAATTAATAATTGGTGATAGACAATTAGGAAAGACAGCAATAACAATTGACACAATCATCAATCAAAAATATACACATAAAACGGACTCACCAGTCTATTGTATATATGTCGCTATTGGACAAAAAGTAAGCACTGTTGCAAGAGTTATAGATACTTTAAAAAATTACGGTGCTATGGACTATACCGTTGTGGTTGCGGCAAATGCAAGCGACCCAGCCGCATTACAGTATATTGCACCTTACGCTGGATGTTCTATCGGTGAATGGTTTCGTGACAATGGAATGCATGCACTAATCATTTACGATGACCTGACAAAACACGCCTGGGCATACAGACAGTTATCCCTTCTTTTAAGAAGACCACCCGGAAGAGAAGCTTATCCAGGAGACATATTTTATCTCCACTCAAGACTCCTTGAAAGAGCAGCTAAATTAAGTGATGAGCTTGGCGGTGGCAGCCTTACAGCTCTTCCGATTGTAGAAACCCAAGCAGGTGATATATCTGCATATATTCCAACAAATATTATCTCAATTACCGATGGGCAAATATACCTGGAAGGCAATCTTTTCTACTCAGGTATAAGACCTGCAATAAATCCTGGAATCAGTGTTTCCCGTGTCGGGGGGAATGCCCAGATAGAAGCTATGAAACAGGTAGCTGGCTCACTTAGATTAGACCTTGCTCAATATAGAGAGCTTGAAACATTCTCAAAATTTGGTTCCGAACTTGACGCAAGCGCAAGAAACTTACTTATCCGTGGTGAAACTCTTACAGAATTACTTAAGCAGGATCAATACGAACCAATGCCAGTTGAGGAACAAATCTTGATTCTTTTTGCTGGAGTAAATGGTTTTTTTGATGATATAGATATAGATGAAGTAAGGAAATTTGAAAAGGAATTAATCAATTTTATAAAAATTAATAAGCCCGATATAATAAAGGAAATTAATGAGAAAAAGGTAATTTCAAAGCAGTTAGAGGAAAAGCTTAGAGAGTCAATTAAAAAGTTTAAACTTCAATTACTGAAGAACAAGTGATATTGAGATAATATGTCGTTAACGCTAAGAAAAATAAAATCAAAAATTAGAAGTGTCGGGGATATCCAGAACATAATCGACAGCATGCATACCATTTCAACAATAAAAATAAAAAAAGCTCATGATGCCTTATTTAAAGCAAGAGAATATTCAGAAAATATATCTATTCTTTTTAATGACCTATTACCATCTATTGACCGCTCTATTCATCCTCTTCTTACTGAAAGAGAACCTGTAAACAAATTATATATAATTATAACCTCTGATCATGGATTATGCGGTTCATTCAATTCAAATATTATTTCAACAGCTGAAAAAGAATTCTCATATCTTGATAAAGATGAACTTTTCCTTATATGTGTGGGAAAGAAAGGGCAGGAATATTTTACTGCCAAAGGTTACAACGTAATTGGTGAATACATCAGATTTTTTGATGAGCTTGGATACCAGCACGCTATGGAAGTAGCAAAAGTTGTAATGGACTTATTTATGCTGTTTGAGATTGATAGAGCGACAATTATTTATAATGAATACAAAAGCATGATAAGGCAAAGTGTTGTAATTCAACAATATCTACCATTAGTAAGAAGACCTGCTTCTAAAAAATTATCTGGTAGCATGTTACTAATACCATCGGCAGAGGACATAGTAAGAAATTTGATTCCTCAATATCTGAACATACAAATGTGGGAATGTTTATTGGAATCATATGCAGCAGAGCAAGCCGCCAGAATGATGGCAATGGAATCATCAAGCCAAAATGCAAAGCAGATGCTGAATGAGTTGAATTTGGAATACAACAAAACAAGACAGAATGAGATAACATCAGAGTTGATAGATGTTGTTGGAGGTATTAAATCGGCTATTCATTAAAAACGTAGGTGAATATGGGAAATCAAGGGAGAATACTTAGAATAATTGGACCAGTAGTTGATGTAGAGTTTACGAATGGTTCGTTGCCGTCAATTTATAATGCCCTTAAAATATATAAAGACGATAAAAGTGTTATAACAATGGAGGTCGAACAGCATCTTGGTGATAAAACAGTTAGAAGCATTGCACTTGATTCTACCGATGGATTATCACGTGGTATGCCAGTCATTGATACTGGTGAACCGATAAAATTTCCTGTTGGGGAAGAAGTTCTTGGTCGGGTAATGAATCTCCTTGGCGATCCAATCGATAAAAAAGGACCAATAAATGCCAAGATATACCTACCAATTCATCGAAAACCACCCAACTTAACCGAAATTGACACAGCGACTGAAATGTTTGAAACAGGAATAAAAGTAATTGATCTTATGGCACCCTATACGAAAGGAGGCAAAACAGGTCTCTTCGGTGGAGCAGGAGTAGGTAAAACTGTATTAATTCAGGAATTAATTCGAAATATAGCAGCTGAACATGGAGGGTATGCTATTTTTGCAGGAATCGGGGAAAGAACCAGAGAAGGAAATGAACTTTGGATTGAGATGCAAAAAACAGGTGTAATAGATAAGACAGCGATGATTTTTGGACAAATGAATGAACCACCCGGTGCTAGAATGAGGATTGGTCTCTCAGCATTGACCTGTGCAGAATACTTCAGAGATTATGAAAAAAAGGATGTACTCCTATTCATTGATAATATTTTCAGATTCACCCAGGCAGGGGCTGAGGTGTCAGCACTTCTCGGGAGAATGCCATCGGCAGTTGGATATCAGCCAACTCTTTCAACAGATATGGGAGAATTGCAGGAAAGAATAGCATCTACGAAGAATGGAGCAATTACGTCAATCCAAGCAATATATGTACCTGCTGACGATTTAACCGATCCTGCACCGGTTACAACTTTTGCACATTTAGACGCCACTACTGTTCTTGACAGAGGTATAGCTGAGCTTGGTATCTATCCAGCGGTAGACCCCCTTTCTTCTACTTCAAAAATACTGGATCCAAGAATAATTGGTCAGCGCCATTATCAGGTTGCAAAAAAAATCCAGGGAATTCTTCAGAGATATAAAGAACTTCAGAATATAATTGCAATTCTGGGTATCGAAGAACTATCAGAGGATGATAAAATAATAGTCAAAAGAGCAAGGAGGATACAGCGTTTCTTTTCTCAACCTTTTCATGTAGCTGAAGAATTCACAGGATACAAAGGGAAATATGTAAAATTGAAAAACACCATAGAAGGTTTTGAATTAATAATAAAAGGGGAACTTGATCATATCCCTGAACAGGCATTCATATATGCTGGCACGATCAATGAGGTAATAGAAAGAGCAAATAAAATAAAACTCAAAGATGAAACTTATAATAGCAACGCCTTATAAAAAAATCGAACTTGAAGATATAGAATATGTCAGGCTCTTAACCTTAGATGGTTATATGGGCATAATGAAAAACCATATACCTGCGATTGTATATTTGGAACCTGGGGATATAAAATATAAGAAGAATGGTAAAAGCTTTTTTCTATGGTGCCCTGGGGGATTTGCAGAAATTACCGGAACTGACGTACTAATTACGACCGAATCTACAGAAAGCCCAGGTGAAATAAACATTAAGGAGACTAAAAAAGAAGTTGATAATATTTATAAAAAAGTGAAAACTTACGGTTCTTTAGCTGGCTTTGTACTTGCAGGTATTGATTTAAAGAGAAGTGTTAACAAGTTGAAATTTGCAGACAGATTCAGAAAAAAGTGATACGGAGGTTGCAATAATGATAAAAAGGACACACACATGTGGTGAGCTTAGAATAACTGATGCTGGAAAAGAGGTAGCTTTATGCGGATGGATAAATACCAGTAGAGACCACGGTGGTCTAATTTTCATCGATCTTAGAGATAGATATGGAATTACACAGATAGTCTTTGATCAATCGACGTGTGGAGACTTTTATGAAACAGCTAAGAAACTGGGCTATGAAGACGTAATTGGAATCAAAGGTATCGTCAGGAAAAGACCAGAAGACACAATAAACCCCAATCTCGAAACAGGTGAGATAGAAGTAGTCGTAAAGGAACTCGAAGTATATAATGAGTCCAAACCATTACCATTTATGGTAACTGATCGATCAACTGCTCTTGAGAATCTAAGGCTTAAATATAGATACCTCGACCTTAGAACTAAAGAAATGCAAAGAAATATCATTTTAAGACATAAAGCTGCTCAGAGTGTTAGGGAATATTATAATAATAATGGATTTTTAGAAATCGAAACCCCTTTCCTCATGAAAAGCACTCCTGAGGGAGCAAGAGATTTTCTTGTACCCAGTCGACTACATAGAGGGAAATTTTACGCACTACCTCAGTCACCACAGATGTTCAAACAGATTTTAATGATCGCTGGTTTTGATAAGTATTATCAGATAGTAAAATGTTTCAGGGACGAAGACCTGCGTTCTGACAGGCAGCCAGAGTTTACACAAATCGATGTAGAAATGTCATTTGTAGAAGAGACTGATGTAATAAATTCTACCGAACAAATGATAAAAAAAGTATTTAAAGATACTGTTGGTTATGAATTTACTGAAAAATTTCCTATAATCACATACGAAGAGGCTATGAGGAGATACGGCACAGATAGCCCCGATATCAGATTTGGTCTTGAACTAAAAGAGGTAAGCAAACTATTCCTTGAAACTGATTTTAACGTTTTTAAAAATATTATTAATGAAGAAAAAGGCTCTGTAGTAGGTTTATGTATTCCCGACTCAATGGAATTAACAAGGATGGAGATTGATAGAACAGTTGAACTTGTCAAACAATGGGGTGGTCGGGGACTTGCATGGACAAGATTCACTGAAAATGGATTTGAGGGGGGAATAGGTAAATTTATCTCCCCAATAAAAGATTCTATTTTAAAAACTCTTAATGCAAAACAAGGGAGTATTTTACTTTTTATTGGCGATACAAAATATAAACCTTATGAATTGATGGGAATGCTTCGAGTCTATATTGCAGATAAATTAAAAATACCAAAATCGGACAAATTCAAAGCAGTATGGGTGGTTAATTTCCCATTACTTGAATGGGATGACGATGAAAAAAGATACAAAGCGGTTCACCATCCATTTACAGCACCAAGACCTGAAGACATCGAGCTTCTTGATACTGATCCAGAAAAAGTTAGATCAAGAGCTTATGATATTATAATAAATGGAACTGAAATTGGTGGTGGCAGCATCAGGAATCACAGAGTTGATGTTCAGAAAAAAGTGTTCAAAGTGCTTGGAATATCCGAAGAAGAAGCACAGGAAAAATTCGGTTTTCTATTAGAAGCACTATCTTTTGGCGCTCCTCCTCACGGTGGTATAGCACTGGGATTTGATCGACTAGTTATGCTTCTTGCAGGAGAGGATAGTCTTAGAGATATAATTGCTTTTCCAAAAACAAAAAATGGAATAAGTCCAATGGATGGTTCACCAACTGAAGTAAATGAAGAACAATTAAAAGAATTAGGAATCAAAATAGTTAGATATGAATAAAAAATAAAAGAGTCAATGGAAGGATGAAAGATATAGAAACACAAAAAAAGATGAAAACAAAAATAATAGAAATTAAAGGGGTTGATCCCTTCCTTGTATATGGGACAAATGATTTTTATTTAAATATAATCGAAGAAAACCTCAAGTTAAAGATATTCGCCCGAGGAAATATAATTACCTTAGAGGGTGAGGATGAATCAATCCAAAAGGCTGATAGAATCTTTGGCGAAATGTTACTGACAATAAACCAGAAGGGATATGTGAGCGAAGACGATGTGAGAACTCTCGTTCATATTGAAAAAGAAGGGCTGATCAAGGAAGAGGATATTTCACCAAGTACAGTTATACTATACACTAAAAACGGAGCTATAAAACCAAGGACAAAAAATCAGGAAGAATACTATAAATCCTCGTTAAACAATGACATCGTATTTGCAATTGGACCTGCAGGAACTGGTAAAACATATCTTGCTGTTGCCATGGCCATTGCAGCTTTAAAGAACCATGAGGTACAGAAAATTATCCTGACCAGACCAGCTGTAGAAGCAGGAGAAAAACTTGGCTTTCTGCCTGGGGATTTAAGAGAAAAAATAGATCCATATCTTACCCCGCTATATGATGCTTTATACGATATGCTACCGCTGGAAAAAATGAAGACACTTATTGATCAAAAAATTGTTGAAGTAATACCACTCGCATACATGCGAGGGAGGACATTGAATAATGCATACGTTATTCTTGATGAAGCTCAGAATACTACAAGTATGCAAATGAAGATGTTTCTAACCAGGCTTGGAGCAAGTTCAAAAGCAATTGTGACAGGAGATGTAACGCAAATCGATCTGCCTGATAAAACCACTTCCGGTTTAATTGAAGCAGAAAGTATTTTAAAAGGTATTGAAGGAATCGGATTTGTTTATTTTGATGAAAGTGATGTTATAAGGCATAAGCTTGTAACAAGAATAATAAAAGCTTACGATAAGAAGAATGATAAAAAGAACGCTAAATAACAAGAAAAGTAAATTTAAAATATAATTTTATCCTCTATATTACTTTCCCTTATTTTGCCGTGAATGGGACATGTTTCTTTTGGCTCAGTCCCTTTTATAAAAATTTCAGTTTCAACTGGACAATATGGTGTAGCAAGTAGTTTCGTCTCTTTACATATCTTAACTTCAATTACGTTCTCGGGTCTTTGGAACTCTCTTGGATACCATCCCATTTCTTTATGCACGATTTTCATAAACTTTGCCCAGATTGGCAATGCAGCGACAGCGCCGGACTGCCTGTGACCAAGGGAAACAGAAGGATTATCGATACCAACCCATACGCCAGCTGTTAAGTAAGGCGTAAAGCCTACAAGCCATGCATCGGAGAAATTATTTGTAGTACCAGTCTTAGCACCACCAGGATGCTTGAAACCAAAAATTCTTCTGGCATTTTTTGCAGTCCCTTCGTTTAATACTGACTCAAGAAGGCTTATCATAACATAGGCTACCTCCTTGCTAAATACAAAGTCCTTAACGGGTTTATGTTCATATATAATATTTCCATATCTATCAACAATCTTCTCAATAGCATAAGGTTTGTTCCAGATACCGTAATTAGCAAAAATACCATAAGCACTCGTTATTTCAATCGGTTTTACAGAGGCAGCACCAAGGGCTATAGCATCAACAGCAGGGATGTACGTTGTTAGATGCATTCTTCTTGCAGTTTCAACTACTGATTTTGGCTGTATTAGTTCCTGGACAATTCTAACTGTAACAAGATTCAATGATCTTTTTAAAGCTTCACGTAATGTTGTAGGTCCTCCTGTAGCCAGGTCATAATTTTTTGGAGCCCATCTCGTTCCATCCTCCATTTCTACAACAACGGGTTGATTCAGTAGTTGAGTAGTTACAGGGAAACCATTGTCAATAGCAGTTACATACACTATAGGTTTAAAAACAGACCCTGGCTGCCTTTTTGCCTGCACAGCTCGATTGAATTGTGACTCTCTAAAATTTCGCCCGCCGATCATAGCCAGTATTCGACCTGTTTTATGATCAATAGCCGTAAGTGCACATTGGACTGTTAGATACGACTGAAGCGTAGAATCCATAGGAATCTCACCTTTTACCATAGCAACAATCTTTTCAGGAGTAATAGTAGAATCCGGAATTAATTTAATTATGGATTCAGGATCACTAATAATCTGTTTATTTAAAACTGATTGTTGCCATTTTAAATGCTCTAAAGTAACAGAATCAGCGATTTCTTGTATCCTTGTATCTAATGTGGTATATATAGATAAGCCATCTCTGTATATATCAAATTTATACTTTTTCGCAATACTATTTAATTGCTGTCGCACAAATTCCACGAAATAAGGAGCAATTTTAGCAGGAGGCTCAGGTTTTTGAATAAATAACGGGGTATTTTTATAAATTGCAAAATCTTCATCGGAAATAAATCCATTTTCTCTCATAAGAGCAAGTACTACATTCCTCCTCCTAAAAGCATTTTCTGGATGTAAAATAGGTGAATATATATAAGAATTTCTGATAAGACCAGCCAGTAGAGCACTTTCATCAACAGTCAATTTATCACAATTTTTATCAAAATATCGCTTGCTCGCTGCCTGAACCCCATATACACCATGTCCGAACCATGTTGAATTCAAGTACATCTCAAGTATTTCGTCTTTCGAATACCTTTTCTCTATTTCAATAGCTGTAAGTAACTCTTTTATTTTCCTCACTACTGTCTTCTCATATCCAATATTTTCATATAAAATTCTCGCAAGCTGCTGAGAAATAGTACTTGCCCCCTGCTTTTTACTTAATGTGGCTATGTCTATAATCACCGCTCTTAAAAAATCTCTTAGGCTAAATCCCCAGTGTTTATAAAATCTTGTGTCTTCAACAGATATAACTGCTTTCCTCATATGAATGGGTATTTTCTCTATAGGAACATATACTCTCCTTTGAACAAATAACTCTTGCAATATCTTGCCGTCAGCAGAATAAATTCTTGTTACAAGTTCTGGATTAATATTTTGAAGCTGTTCCGGAGAAGGTAAATCCTGCGAAAAGTACGCAATTACACCAAGTAGTATCCCACTACCAATAATGTATATGATTATTACCCAGAAAAATGCCTCTATCCAGCTAATCTGTCTTACATATTTGCTCTTTCTGCCCATTCTGACACATTCCAAATTTTGACAATGGGAAAATATCAAAAATAAAACTCATATTCAAAAGGAATGTTCTAAAATGGGTTCGATTTATTCAGAAACAATTTTTTCCTTAAACCAATTAAAAGACTATTATTTATCAAATCCAGCTAATAGATAGATTTTACCTCATATTTCTTATCCTGACTTCTATTCTTTTTTCATCCTTTAATAAATCCAAAAGCTTTTGAGGATCGGTATCACCGTAATGATAGGGATATAAAATTTTAGGCTTAAAAGATTTCGCCGCATCGGCAACCATCTCGGGTGTCATAGTGTAAGGAAGATTCATCGGAAGAAAAGCGATGTAAATATTTTTTAGGACCTTCATTTCAGGAATATTCTCAGTATCACCCGCTATGTACACCCTTTTATCACCTATATTCAAAACATATCCATTTCCTTCACCCTTTGGATGAAAGGGTTCGCCATTGTCTCTTTTATTAACAATATTATATGCTGGAACTGCTTCAATTTTAATTCCTGATACCTCTATCCTATCTCCGTTATGAAGCACCTTGCCGCCTTCCAGTACCTTCGAACATTTTTTTGTATAAATAATTACTGTATTTTCTTTCTGTATCTTCTTTATAGCCTCTACATCAAAATGATCACTATGATGATGGGTAATTAGAATAATATCAGCATCTGGCAGCTTATTATAATCGTATAGCCTGCCAAATGGATCAATATGAATTACCATATCATTAATTTCGAACATCAACGTACCATGCCCTATAAAATGGATCTTCAGAACACCGATAGACGTTTTAATTACGTCTATTTGACATTTCTCTTTCCCAAGAATAATTCCATATAAACAAATAAAAAATATTAAGGAATAAATTAATGTTTTCATTTATCCTCCTGAATTATCTACTCAGGGAAAAATTGATAGCAATTATATCACTACTCCTCCACAAATCGTTTCTCTTTTTTGACTCAAGAACATATATCAATGCTAAACCGATCCTTTTGGCAGGATAAAAACCTATACCTACATAAACCCTATTTCTATTAAAATCTTGGACATCGCTTTCATAAAATAGTTCATAAGCAATGAATGGTTTCAAGGAAAATTCTATATATACGGGGAAATTCACCCTTAGTTGAGTTCTATTTCTTAATAGTTTCTCATCACTTTTGATCCTTCGAACAATTTTATCCCTTACTTCCACACTCATTTTACCAAAATTATATTTGCCCTTTATATATAAATATGGTCTGTATTCTGTAATCCAGTTTGAATTTTTTATCTCAAACACCTGACGGTAATAAGGTCCAATAGATAAAAAATTATTCACCTTAAAATCAAATCCATAATCGTAGTGGGAATAAAAATACCCTCCCAGCCTATCATCATACCTATTTTCCAATGACACACTCAGATTCAACCTTTCTTTAAGATTTAATTTTAATGCATATTGGTTCCATATAATTTCTACTGAAAAAACATTACCGGCAAAAATAACCAATATTGCCAGAATAATAATCACCCTATTTCTCATACTGCTCCTCCATTTTTCAGAATTTGATTTTATTCACACAAAAGACAAAATTCAATAGATCCACTGGTAAGTAAAAGGTTCCTCAATAACAATTTTATTAGGTTTTGCAAGAGAACAAACTCTTCAAAAATTCCCTAAAAAGCTAATCTTTTAAACTTCGGATGTTTCTGCATTTCACTCAACACTTCTAAGGGAGAAATCCCATCGTAAAATACATAATTTTTAACTCTATCTCTTATCTCTTTATTTAAATCCTTAACAAGATTTCTTTCAATAATTTCAGAAACATTGTTTACATTCCTAACGGAAATTACGTCTCCACACTGATAGGACCAATAAGTGTTAGTTACATCATTAAAAGATATCCTTTGAGGACATTCATCATTGTGATCAAGAAAAATAGACGGCTTATCAAAGTACAAGTAATCATAAAAGGCAGATGTCCTATCGGTTATCAGTAAATCAGAAATGTCCATGTATGGGAGATAATCACCGCCTAAAACATCTAGGTAATATCTTATTCGTGATTTTTTTAAAGATAAAAGAAGCTCGTCCAACAATTCTTTTTCATAGATTATATTAGGGTGCAGTTTCAATATATAATTATAATCCTCTGGCAAAACTCCCAACTTTAACATTTTTATAAAAAAAGGGATAGAGCTATACGTTGGATTTTTTCTGGCTGGATCATAGGAAAATGTTGGCATATAGAGAATAATCTTTTTTGTTAAATCAAAAGAGGCAAATCTTTCAATGATTTTACTTGTATCTGGTTTATTTTTCATATAATGTTGTACCCTTATATTTCCCGAAAGTATCACCTGAATCTCACTACCATTAGGTGTCTTTAAAAACAAGGAACGACTATATAATCTCTTATCTTTTGGAATCTTCATCACTGTATAAAAAATGTCTAGATCTTTCCTGCCGTTATAAACTGTTATGTCCCACATAAAATTGGTTGAGATATAACCTCTGTCGGTAAATTTACCCTGAACTCCATGGTTTATGAATCCAATCACCACTTTTCTATTTATTTTTGGTCTGATTTTCTCTTCGAATAAAACATAAGCATTTGAATGTAAAAGGAAACTGGCCTGGTTTAAGTAGTTTATCAATTCCTCGCTATCGTAGGAAAATGTGATAAAGTTTATATTAGGGAATTCTTTTTTAACAATCTCAATATATTTTGTATTTCCGTTTATCACAAAGCATAACTTATCTTTTGTAGTTTCAATGTATGGAATTAAATAGTAAAGATGATGGTGGCTCGAACCAACTATAAAAAACCTATATAAAATTTGATTCTTTTTTGAATGATTCATAACTCAAAATATAATTTTAAATATCCAATACAGGCCGCATCGATTTTACTTTTTCAATATCCTTAAGGACTCTTTCATCATCTGACAGATAAATTCTTATCATATCAAGCAATTTATTTATGAACTCATCCTCACTTAATGAAAATATTATGTACCTACCATATTTTTTCTGTACAACTATCCCTGCTTCAGACAATATTTTTAAATGATTTGATAATGTTGAAAGAACAATATTATCCAGAATAGATGAAATTTCGCAAAGACACATCGATCTTTCTTTTAATATAATACAGACCCTAAGCCTATTAAAATCTGAAATTGCTTTTAATATCTTACTTATAGTGACAATATTTTTCATCATCTAATAATAACATAAAATCAGGTATTTGTAAAGGATTTTGAATTAAATTATTTAATTACTCAATATTTTTTAATCTAAATTCAGAACAAGTTGCCTGAAAAAATAGCATTTGATACTTTGCTGATATAAATAAAAAATTTATCAGCAACACTACTCTCCATTTGTATGAGCTCTCTGAGGGAAAGTAGTATATATAATATTATCAATTTTATAATACACAAATCCTGAAAGTTCATGAAAAAAATTTTAGCAATAATTTTAATATATATTTCTTTAAGTAGCTGACTATGGGCGTTACGAGTTTTAATCATATAGGATTTACATCGCGATAGTTACTATCATACGAAGGATCACTATGAAAAATGGATGTTTTTCGCTGGGAATGGCCGGAAAATTCTTGTGAAAACTTGACAAATGTTCAGGATATATATAAATTCGAAGCCTGAAAAATTGAGAAGGAGATATGGAAAGAAAAACATATGCAATAGCTGAAATAGCTGGAAAACAGGTAATATTAGAACAAAATAAAGATTTAACAGTTCCCAAATTAGACCTGGAGCCAGGAAATAAATTGATAATAGACAAAATACTATATTATAAAAATGATGAAACAATAGAAATTGGTACTCCGTATATTGAGGGAATGAAATTTGAAGCAATTGTAAAAGAGCATTTTAGAGACAACAAAGTGATAGTATTTAAAAAGAAAAGAAGAAAAGGATACAAGGTAAAAAAGGGACATCGCCAGGAATATACAATAATACATATAGACAAACTTGAATCATCACCTATAACTAAAAAGCAAACAACAAAACAAAAGGTTCAAACTTCAAAAGTAAAAGATTCTAAAGAGGAGACTAGCAATGGCACATAAAAAAGGAGTAGGTAGCTCCAAAAATGGGCGTGAAAGCCACTCGAAACGATTGGGGGTAAAACGCTTTGGGAGTCAATACGTCACTGCAGGAACAATCCTTGTACGTCAGCGAGGGACGAAGTTTCATCCAGGTAAAAACGTTGGAAAAGGTGGCGACGATACACTATTCGCTCTGACCAATGGAATTGTCCAGTTTGAGAAGAAAAACAAAAATAAAAGATTTATTCACGTCATTCCAAATTAACCATATATAACTCTGAACAAGATTTTACTTATCAATTAAAGACTAAATAATCTAGCTTTACTGGTTTCCGTGTAGTTGCACCTTATGAAATTAATATATTTTATTCTGAATATTTTCTAATTAATAAAAAATTTTCTGTCCCACTATGCCTTTACAATGCAATCAACTGGGCATACCCCAACACACTGAGGCTCATCATAATATCCTTCACACTCGACACATAAGTTGGGATCAATAACATAATATTCATCGCCCTGACTTATCGCATTAACCGGGCACTGAGGCTCACATGCACCACAGCTGATGCATTCATCTGTAATTTTCATTGCCATAATTCCCTCTCCTATTTGTAAAATCGCCGTGAATTTAAACATATACAAATTTATTGACAAGATTGAATAGATTTATTTTTCAATATTTAACTATTTTAACTTAGATTATCAAACTGTAGTAGCGGAGTTTTTTTAAAACGAGGAATTAATAATGCAGGAAAATCAAAAAGGTCCCAGATATGATTTGAATAATCCGATTTACCGATGGCTAATACTAATAATGCTAAGCTTTGCTATGTTCGGTAATTATTATGTGTACGATTCCATTAGTCCTTTAGCTGACTTACTAAAAAAACAGCTGGGTTTTACAGACAGAAACATTGGTCTTCTTAACATGGTCTACAGCCTTCCCAATATAATTTTTGTACTAATAGGAGGTATGATAATAGACTATCTTGGCACACGTAAATCAGCTTTGATTTTTTCTATTACATGTATGATGGGAAGTCTACTCACAACTTTCAGTGGCGGAAATTTAACAGTAATGGCTACAGGAAGACTTATTTTTGGTCTCGGAGCAGAAACTCTAATCGTAACTATTACAACAATTCTTGCAAAATGGTTCAAAGGAAAGGAACTCTCTTTTGCATTTGGCTTAAACCTAACTATAGCAAGACTGGGTAGCTTTGCAGCATTGAATTCTCCTACCTGGGCAAAATCCCTCTACAACACCTGGAAAGGACCCTTAATTATCTCTACAGCCGGAGCTGGTTTATCTGTTCTGGCACTTATTTTATATGTTCTAATGGAAATAAGTACACAGCGGAAGTTCCAGCTAGGACCAGAACCAAAACAGGACAAGATTGATTTTAGGAGTATAGCATCCTTCGGGCGACCGTATTGGTACATCACAATTCTATGTGTAACATTCTACTCTGGCATTTTCCCTTTTCAAACTTTTGCAATAAAATTTTTTATTGAACACCACCATCTATCCCGTCAGGTTGCAGGCTTTGCCTCCAGTGTAATCACACTAGCCGCAATGATCGGTACTCCTATATTTGGCTTGTATATTGATAAGTTTGGAAAAAGAGCGTCTGTGATGATAATAGGTTCATTACTCATCATACCCGTTTACTTATTACTCGTTCATACAAAAATACATCCAATTTTCTTAACATTCATAATGGGCATAGCATTTTCACTTGTACCCGCTGCCATGTGGCCATCAGTAGCATTAATTGTGAAACAGCAAAATCTTGGTACGGCTTACGGTCTAATGACAATGATTCAAAATATAGGACTTACTGCTTTCAATTACATTATTGGTTTGGCGAACGATATAAGTACATCTGATGGGGTTACAGATTATAGACTTGGAATGTATATATTTTCAATAACTGGTATTACTGCACTTATTTTTGCATTCCTCCTAAGAGCTGAAAAAACGGCTAAGGAAGTACTTGAAAAATCTCGTATGTAGAACATTAGAAAAAGAAATTATTATAATCACTGTATTTAGAATTTGAATATGAGAAACTATTAAAATAGCCTATGGACCTTTTTAAAAAAGAAAATTCAAATCAAGAACTCCTGCCTCCACTTGCAGAACGCGTTAGACCTACAACATTAGAAGATTTCATAGGGCAGGAGCATATAGCTGGTGAAGATAAAATATTATCTAAAGCACTTAAAAGTGGTAATATTTTTTCTATGATACTATGGGGACCACCTGGCTCTGGCAAGACAACACTTGCAAAAATTATAGCTAAAAATATAAAAGCAAAACTATACGAAATAAGTGCTGTATCAAGTGGGGTAAATGAAATTAGGAAGATTATCGAAAATGCCAAATATAATAGATCACACGGGTTTAGAACCATACTTTTTATTGATGAAATTCACAGATTCAACAAAGCGCAACAGGACGCATTGTTACATGCGGTTGAAGAGGGTAAAATAATATTAATTGGTGCTACAACTGAAAATCCATCATTTGAAGTAATACCGCCTTTGATTTCGCGGTGCAGAGTGCTAAAACTAAACCCTCTCAGCATAGAGAATCTGGAAAAAATATTTTACAACGCCATAAGTAAAGATATAATTTTGAGCAAATATAAAATTGATATAAGCAAGGAAAATCTCAAATTCCTATTAATAAATTCAACCGGAGATGCGAGAAAACTACTGAACATTATTGAAACTGTGTATTTTTTGATCAATCCTGGAGGTTCCAAAAGTTTTGAAATCACAAAAGAATTAATAGTCGAGGCTCTTCAGCAAAGAAAAACATTATATGACAAGAAAGGTGATTATCACTACGATACAATATCTGCATTTATCAAAAGCATTAGAGGTAGCGATCCTGATGCTGCTATATACTGGCTTGCAGTTATGCTGGAAGGAGGGGAAGATGTTTTATTTATTGCTCGCAGACTTATTATTTTAGCAAGTGAAGATATAGGGAACGCTGACCCAAATGCTTTAAATGTGGCTGTATCGGGGTACAATGCCGTTCATTTCATTGGAATGCCAGAAGCGGCTATTGTACTGGCTCAAGTAACTACATACCTGGCATCTGCACCAAAAAGCAATGCATCATACCTTGCAATCAATAGGGCTATTGAAGATGTAAAAAAAAGTGACATGCCAAATGTACCTCTACACCTGAGGAACGCACCTACAAATCTCATGAAGTCCCTTGGATATGGCATTAACTATAAATATCCCCATGACTATGGCGGACATTTTGTAAAGGAAAATTACTTCCCAGAGAATACTGAACCTAAAAACTACTATCAACCATCAGAAGAGGGATATGAAAAGTTTATCAAAGAGAGACTATTAAAACTCTGGCCTGATAGATCCACAAAAAATGAAAAAAAATAAATTTTTCACAATTTTATTAATACTGCTATTTTTATCTTTTACAACCCCAAGAGATAAAATAGAATTAATACATGCAGATAGGTTATCACAAAAAATAATTAACGACGTATTGATTAAAATTCTTGAGGGTAATGTTGAGTTGAGAAAAGATAAAATAATTTTAAAATGTAAAAAAATTACGTGGTATGAAAATCAGAACTTCCTCATTCTTGAAGACAGTATTTTAATAAAAGATGACAAGAATATTCTAAAAAGCGAGGTGGTGGAATATTACACCGAAAAAGAAGTAATAAAAGCATTTAAAAATCCGATTTTAATAAGTGAGGATAATCGATTAACCGCAGATACTATTATATATTTTTTAGAAGAAAAGGTTGCCAAAGCAGAGGGCAACGTTAAAATCGAGAATAAAAACAGAATAATAACTACAAATTTTATCGAATACTATACTCAAGAAAAATTGGCTAAGTCTAATACGGAAACCCACTTATTAGACACTGATCGCAATACCCATTTGATATCGGATAGTCTGGTCTACAATTACATCAATAAGACAATACAGGCATACAAAAATCCAATCCTAATCAAGCTTGACTCCTTGGGCAACCAGGTGTTTCGTTTAAATGCTCAATTTATAGAAGGTAATGAAGATAGCAATCGCTTCACTTCATTCAAAAATGTAAAAATAATTAAGGATAATATTGTCTCCACCTGTGATACCGCAGAATATTATGGGGAAATTGAAAAGGCTGTATTAAAAGGTAATCCATTGATAAGGCAAAAGAGACGACTAATAGAAGGTGATATTATAAATTTTTATCTACAAAAAAATAAAATTCATAAAATAATTGCCAGAGATGACGCATCAATAGAGTCAAAAGGCTTTGCTTACCTTCCATCAAAAGGTGATACGCTGACTGAAAGGGATACAGTAACTACCTATGATAAACTTTCTGGTGAAAAAATTGAAATATTTCTTAAAGGAAATAAGCTTGATTCGGTGATCGTAAAAACTATGGCAATAAGTTATTTTAATATAACTGAAGACAGTGTGATTAAAGGATTAAACGTAACTTCTGGCGATTCTATTATTATAAAAATAAAAGATGACACTGTTGATAGAATCTGGGTAATGGGTGGTTGTCAGGGTAACTTCACTCCCCATGAAACAAATGAACAGGTTGATACTACTGTATACTATTATGCGAATAAAATATACCACACTTTAAACAACAGAATTTCCATCCTTTCGCAAAATGCAAGAATGATATATGGGGATATGACACTTGAAGCTGGTGAGATAAAAATTGACTGGGATAATAATCTTCTTACCGCCTATCCTATTTATAGTGATTCCACCGATACATTAACCAATATACCAACATTTGTTCAAAAAGGACAGGAACCCATCTACGGAGAAATATTGAACTATAATATTAAAACACAAAAGGGGAAAGTTATCAAAGGCAGAGCTAAAATGGCTGAGGGGTTCTATTCTGGTGAAAAAATCAATAAAGAGGGGAAAAACATCTTCTACGTATCAAGTGGATATTACACCACCTGTGATCTAGAAAAAAATCCACATTTCTATTTTAAAAGTAAAAAAATGAAAATAATCCATAGAGATAAAGTTATTGCGAAACCAATTATATTATATATACACAATATCCCCTTATTAGGAATTCCATTTGGAGTTTTCCCTGATAAAAAGGGAAAACGGCATAGCGGATGGATAATGCCAAGTTATGGGGAAAGTGCAAATACAGGTGGTTTTATAAGAGGTCTTGGGTATTACTGGGCGGTCAATGATTATTTTGATGCAAAAATCACAACAAATTTCTACGATAAATATGGCATAACAACGGAGTTACTTCTGCGATATGCAGTTCGTTATAAAATAAAATTAAGTAGCATAGATTTAATGTACACAAATAATTTTCTATCATATTTCCCTGAAAGGAAATGGAGCATACGAATTTCCCATCACCAGGTCCTTTCACCAACTTCATCATTAATTATCAATGGCATGTTTGTCAATGACGACAGCTATTATAAAAAATATTCGCTTGATAAAAATCGTCGCTTGCAACAAAATATTGTCAGTAATGCAACTTACAGCAAAAGATGGACAGGAACACCTTTTTCTCTTTCTGCCAACCTGAGAGAAGAAAGATATCTGCTTGCTAAGGAAAAAATTAAAAAACCACCATCCGGTACTAGGCAGCGGATAAATTACATCAGAAGAAACCTTCCAAATATTTCTTTAAACTATAATTCTACACAATTAGTGAAAGGTGGTAAAACTGCAACAGGTAAATGGTACAATAACATTTATCTCTCATTTAATACTAAACTTAGAAGCTACAAGAACGTCTATTATGAGTCGGTCGAAGCAGATTCTGCTTATATCTGGAGAGAAAGAATAGAAAAATCCGGCTATCTTAACACTAATGCTTCTCTCAGCAGTTCTCAAAAGATATTCAAATATATATCAACAAACCAATCTATCTCATTAAAATTCGATATAACTCCAGAATATTACCTACCATTATTAGACTCGGCCGGGAACTTTTTACACAAGGACGGAAAAATTGTATCAAGAAAAGTAACAAACAATAAAGCACGTCTATGGGGTAGTATGTCATTTGGCGCTTCAACAAAGCTATATGGGATATTCCCCTATCGCATAGGTCCTATAAGAGCTATAAGACATATTATAACTCCAGGGATGAGTTTCTCATATACTCCCGATTTTTCAAAGGAATTTTTTGGGATAAATCCAGGCTATTTTAAAATAGACAAATCTTTGAATAAGTTTGATATATTTTCATCAACTCCAATCGGTCCCACACCTTCTCGTGAAACAAAATCACTTAATTTCTCACTTTCAAATTTATTTCAGGGTAAAATCAAGAGAAATGATAAAGAAGATGTAGTAGAATTACTAACCACAAGTACAAGCGGGAGTTACAACTTCACTGCTGACAGCCTGAAACTATCTCAAATATCAACTTCCATTAGATCTGATTTAACGAAAAAATTAAATCTAAACATTTCATTGACGCATGATTTATACAAATATGAAAACAAACGTATAAATAAAATCAACACTAATAGATATGGTGTACCTATGCCTAGGCTAACACAGCTAAATGTTTCTTCCTCATTTAAATTTTCTGATGTTACATTTGAAGGTCTTAAAAGCAATTATGATAAAGAAGATACTGCAATTACATCTTTAGACACTTCTGGTGCTGGAAACTTAACGAAAGTTGACTCAAAAAGTAATAAACTTTTTAACGCCAATTTTCATTTGAAATTCTCTTTAAATAAATTTAACCCAAATAATCCAATAAAAAGGTTCTGGTTATCTGGTAATATAAGTTTTAAAATATTTAATAAATGGAGAGTAGGATATTCAACCGATATAGACTTGGTAAACAAAAAATTTGTGAGTCATAGCATACAAATATCGAGAGACCTGCATTGCTGGGAATTTTATTTCAGCTGGGTACCGACAGGTTATGGCAAACAATATTATTTAAGAATAAATGTTAAATCATCAACTTTACGTGATTTAAAATATGAAGAAAGAGGTGGAAGACTGCGTTCATATGGTTTATAACAATAAATACCGGGGCTTTCTTATAATTTAAAATATTTATACATTGGTTGTAATGTATTGCTATTTGAAGTATAAATTGATAATTAGGAATAAATTTTTAACAAACTATCTTTTATTTGTTGAAATATATAGTTAACCAGTTTATATTTAGTAGTAAGAATAAGGAAGAAACTATTGAGATGAAAAAATGACAACAAAAGTGAACTCAGGTAAAAAAAGCAGTGGAAGGCCTTACGACGCACATTCAGCAGAGGACTGTCCTGAGTGCTCAGGAAAAGTTGTATATCGAAGAAGCTCATATTTTGGGAATAAAATTTACTACAAAGTTTGCAACAATTGTGGATGGTATAAGGTCATGGATAGGGATTCCTGGATGGAAGCAGTATTTACAAAAGCCGAAAAAACAGAAGAAAAAATAAAAGAGAAAAAAGAGGAACCAGAGCCTGACAGTGAGACTGCTAAAGTGGATGAAATTGAATCTAGCAAGACCTCAAAAATAGAAGAAGAGCCAGCTAAAGAAAAAGAAGAAAAGCCAAAAAGAGATAGAGGGGGATATAAATCATCAAAAGCAAAAGAAGAAAACAGCGAATAAAAATCAATTATTTCTCACTTTAATAAACAAAAGTACAAAACAAATAACGCAATTAGACTTTTGCTATTTAAAAATTTAGTTTTATTTTAATTATAGCTATCAGGAGTTACCATGATGAAGGAAAAATATCCTCTATTTACAATCGTTGATAATCCCGATATTAAGAAAATTCTACTTTGCCTACCGGTTGATGAGCTATTCTTTATGAAAGCTTTTGAAAAATTTAAAGACTTAAAGCTAAAGAACTCCGAGATATATTTTCTCATACATCAATCATTTTTTCATCTTATTAGGGGAGTTGACAGACATTACTTGATTCCCTTAATTGATTATTACCTCAATCGTAAAGGAATCCCAAACAAAAATTTTTATAAAGAAATAATAAAAGATAAATTCTTCTGTTCTGTTGATCTTAACCTTAAATTCAATATTACCACTGCAAATATTGTTAAAAATTCGGCATATAATCAAAGAATAGGGAAAAAATTCGACCATTCTTCAAAATATTTCAACATCGAAATAGTCAGTAACAATTCAACAAAATTTTATGATAAGGTCATAGAAATTCTAAACAATATAAAATAAAAGGTAAAAATGAATATCTATATATTTGAGGACCAGCTTTCTGATAATTTTTTACCTATAGCATATACACGTGCCGTATTTGAGCTAATCTCAGGAACGAGACCAATCTTAGAAAAAATTCTATCGATAATTGATAATAAAAATAGAATTAGTCTTTTTATCAGACCATTTCTAAAAGATGCGATACAAAAGAGATATCCCTCCTACCCTGTAAATCCAAGCTATATCGATGACGGTCTATGGATAAACGGAAGAATGATATTCACCCTTAACGATATAAAAACTGCAACTCAAAACAAAAATACAATTTTTACGGTAAATGGAATTCCTGCAATTGCGTACTTAGATAAAAGCCACAGCGTAAAATTCATAGATTTCGAAAATAACAGAATAAAAATAAATATTCCTGAAAATATAACATCTCAGGAGATAAATCCTTTTGTATACAACTATTTTTTTGAAATACCACTAACTACCGGACAAATGATAATAGAAGATTTTAATAAATATTACACCTGTGGTACTATCGAGGGCATAATCCACGATAATGTTTCTATTCTGAATAAAAAGAATATTTATATTGGTAAAAATGCAGTAATTAAACCTGGCACTGTGCTTGATGCTGAAGAAGGTCCAATCATTATTGAAAAAAATGTAATAATAATGTCAAATAGCACAATTATCGGTCCATGTTACATAGGTGAAAATTCTGTGATCAAGATAGGAGCAAAAATATACAAAGGTTGTCACATTGGGAAGGTCTGTAAAATTGGAGGAGAGGTCGAATCAAGTGTCTTTCAGGGTTACTCCAATAAACAACACGACGGATTTATAGGGCATTCCTATGTGGGCGAGTGGGTTAATATAGGAGCTGATACAAATTGCTCTGATTTAAAAAACAATTACAGCAATGTCAAAGTATGGGTAAATGGTAAATATGTTGATAGCCAGAGTACTTTTGTGGGATTAACTATAGCTGATCATTCGAAGACTGGAATTAACACCATGTTTAATACTGGTACTGTTGTCGGCGTAGGTTGTAATATTTATGGATGTAATTTCCCTCCAAAATATATACCTTCATTTACATGGGGCGGAGCTGAAGGCTTTACAGAACACAAATTTGATAAAATGATAAACACAGCAAAAATTGTGACTTCAAGACGCAATGTTCAATTAGATAGGATAGATATAAGCTTACTGGAATATATATATCATGCGACCAGGGAAGAAAGAACAATTTTTATCAAATCCAATGAAGTCTCCTCTTAAAACGATGGGTAAATAAAAATCATATTTTACTTGACCTACATTATTTCTAAGATTATATTACCACGCAATTTAACGTTGGAGGCGTAATGGAAGACCTTAAATGCCCCGAATGTGGGGAGATATTAACAGAGGAACAATTAAAAGAATCCCTTGTATGCCCCCATTGCAAGACCAATCTCAGAGATAAAAAATACATAGATTTTCTTGAGCTGCTAGTTTACAATGATATTATTGATGACGTGGATTTCTTCGACATTAACCTGTATAAAGATGAAATGTTGTCAACAGAAACTGAAGACTACGATGAATCGGAAATTGATCCGGCAAGTTTTGAAAAAAAGAAGGAAATATGGAGTGAATTCGAGGATGAATTGGAATTTGAAGATCAATACAATACCGAAGATGAAGAAGCATGGGATATAGAATACGACCTCGATGAGGAAGAGGAAGAAGAAGAAGGAAAAGACATCGATGAAGATTTAGATGACATTGATAATCTTGAAGAAGATGAGGATTTATAAATGGAAAATGAAAAATCTATAAAGGAATTGAAGATTGAGATACCACAGGATATCTCTGAAGGAAAATATAGCAATTTTACAGTAATCTCTCATTCTCCAGCTGAATTTGTAATTGACTTCGCCAGAATTATGCCTGGGCAGAATAAAGCCGTTGTAAAATCAAGAATTATCCTGACTCCCATCCATGCTAAGACACTTCTTATGACATTGATGGACAACATAAAAAAGTTTGAAGATAAGTTTGGTGAGATTAAAATCCCCGAAAGAGAGTTGAATATTCCATTTACCCCTAAGGAAGATTTACCTAACTAATTTTTTCGACCAGAATGATAGTGTTTGCATGAAAATAGGGTAATATCCTTTTTGCGTATATTATTCTGACATTCAATTCTTGTAAAATACTCCTTAATCTATCTTTTGAAATCATGAAAATATTCATATCAAAATCCCTGGCAATCCTCATTATTCTATGTAATGGATTTTCAATATAAATGGAGAATAACACATACCTTCTACTCACCCTGATTAACTCTCTCAAAGTGAACTTTACGGTATCGAAACCCTTAAAATGCTGTAAAAGGCGAAAGCAGAATACTAAATCAAAGGTATCACACTTAAATGGTAACGATAAAATGTCACTGTTGACATATTCAAAAAAACTTAATGAATAAATATGCCTATGATCGTCTCTTATCAGATTAAGTGCATATATATTTAAATCAGCTGAAACCAATTCAGTAGAATAATTGCTGAGCAAATCACTAAATCTCCCATAGCCACAGGGGATATCAAGTATTATTCTTCTGTATTCCAGTACTCTTGAGAGAATATTCCTTACAAGGCGGCGTTCGGTATAGGAAACCAATCTCTGATCAGGATTTTTGTATCGATTTTCTTTGTATTTTTTTACTGAATTACAACTTCCCCAAGTTAATTTATTTCTATCCATTAAAATAAAACTCCATAACATTGAAAATATAAATATAACTTGATTTTTCAAACATTTTATTATTATTTAAGATGTATGCAAAAAAGTTTTAGACTATTCAGCTTCGAACATATTATAGCAACTCTTTTGACATTATTTACTATTGCACTTTCTATAAAACTACTGGAAGAATATAACCCAAAAAGATTAAAAAAATCATTTGATAAAATTCTTGCTGTTCTGATCGTTTTCCAAAATCTTTCATGGCGAATTCTTTTTATTATCAGTGGTGAATTCCACATTGAAAAGGACCTCCCATTTCACGTATGTAGTGTTACACAATTTTTACTTGCCTATCACTTGTTAAAAAATAATCAGACAATCTTTAATATTTGCTATTACTGGGTTATTGCAGGGTCTACCTTTGCTATTATAATCCCAGACCTTGAATTAGGATTCCCATCGGTTAAATATTTTGAAATGTTTATATCCCATGGGATTTCTATATTTACCATTTTTTATCTTATATTAATACAAAAACAATATCCTACAAAGGGAAGCTGGAAGACAGCTTTTGCTGCGCTGATGATTCTAGCAATCGTAGATTCAGTGGTAAACTATTTTACAAACGGTAATTATTTGTTCTTAAGAAGACCGCCTGATGTGAATTTTGGGCCGATAAGTCTTCTTCCTGCCTGGCCCTGGTATCTACTGGTACTGGCAATATTTTTTATGTTTGTCTACTGGTTATCATATCAACCATACGCGTATCATGAAAGGAAAATTTCTTCGGAAGAAGTGAAAAACCACAATTAAAATTTTCTTTTCAATCTCTTAGAAATAATATCGATATATTCCGGGCTTGTGCCACAACATCCCCCGACGACTTCCACACCCAAGGTTTTAATCTTAATAATATTTTCGGCGAAGAATTCCTTAGATTCTGGGTATACCACCTCTTCATCAATAATTTTTGGAACTCCTGCATTTGGTTGCACTATAACGGGACTGTCCACTGATTTTCGAATCTGAGCAGCCAGATCAACCATTGCATCACTACCAATAGAACAATTTGCACCCACAATATCAGCTCCCTCATCAAGCATTCTACGCATACTATTTGGAATATCGTTACCCATTAAAGTAAAAAAGCCAACAGGTTTTTTTACAAAAGTCAGTGTAGCAAAAATTGGCTTATCACTAACTTTTCTTACACCTTTAAGCGCAGTGATCATCTCATTTATATCAAACATTGTCTCTACTATAAAAGCATCGACTCCCTCTGAATCCAGATAATAAGCCTGCTCTGCAAAGATATCAACAGCTGCTTCAGGTTCAAGCACGCCATAGGGCTTTAACATTTCCCCGGTGGGTCCAATATCACCAGCTACTATCACAGAACCATCGGCTGCTCTCCTTGCAACTCTAACAGCAATTCTATTGATTTCCTCTGTCTTTCCATTTAGTTCTGTCTTGGATAATTTCAAGCCTGAGCCACCAAAGGTATTGGTGGTTATAACATCAGAACCAGCTTTTATATATTCAAGATGAATCTCATACACAGCATCTGGATTTTCTAAATTGAAAATTTCTGACGGTCTACCCTTTTCCAATCCCTTTGCAATTAGCATAGTACCCATTGCACCATCAAAGATTAAACCATTCTTTTTATTAATTCGTTTTATTAAATCCATTTTTCTACTCCGATAAGTTTTTCAGCTATTATAACTGCCTCCACCGCATTTTTACCATACCCATCGGCACCGATACTCTCTGCCCACTCAGCAGTAACAGGCGCCCCACCAACAATAACTTTAAATTTATCCCTTAAATTTTCTTTTACTAAGGTTTCTATTAACTCCCTCTGCTTAAGCATAGTTGTAGTTAAAAGAGCAGATAGACAGATAATTCTGGCATTATTATTTATACCTTCCTCAATAAAACGGTTTGTAGGAACATCAGCGCCAAGATCAATAACTTCAAACCCAGATGTACCTAACATAACACTTACCAGTGTCTTCCCTATATCATGAATATCTCCCTCAACAGTTCCAATAACAACTTTTCCATAGTTGTTAACTCTTTTTCCACTATTTTCTATTATAGGTTTTAAAATCTCAAAAGATGATTTCATAGCATTGGCACAGGCTATAAGCTCAGGCAGGAAATAATTCCCCTTTTCATACAAATCCCCTGCCTTCCGGATACCAGGAATAAGAGCTTTTTCTAAAATTTCATTTGGAGTGAACCCCAATTCAAGAGCTTTCTTAACCGCTGTTGAAGATACCTCTTTATCCCCCAATAATACCGCTTTTGCCATTCTTTTGAATAGATCAGATTTATCCATCACTCTTCTCCGGAAAATATTCTTCACATATTCTCACAACAAAAACCACAATATCAAAAATTCAGCAATATTTACGAATATTTTAACGAATATTTTTATTTAATATAAGTTAATTTTTTCATGAATATGAACTTCAAAAGGTTATGTCAATTCATCAAGTCAAAAATGTTGTGTAAATTCACCCGCCTTAACGGGAGTTTCCCAATTTTTGTGTAAATGGGATAAAGAAAATATCTTTCTTACTGTTTCTGACTTGTGTAAATACCTTCTGTGAGCTATGTTTAACCGTTTAACGAGGAGGTATTTACCATGAAATTAGAAAAAGCCGTCATCCAGAAACTGAAAAAGGATCTGGAAACTGTCAAAACTATGGATGACTTGCTTGGTAAAAATGGCGTCATTAAAAAGTTCATCAAACACTTAACTATAGCAACTGTTACAGGAAGAGCTGACTCACCATCTGGGTTATGAACGTTATCAGAAGAGAGAGCATCAGGGTAGCAACTTACGCAATGGTAGTAGTACCAAAAGTCTAAAAGGAAAATATGGTAGTATTGCAATATCCGAAGGATCTCTTTTGAGACAAGTTCACCTGAACCGTGAAGGTGAATTTGAACCATTGCTGATTGCCAAGCATCAAAGTGAATTTGGTGATCTTGAGGGTAAGATTCTCTCTTTGTATGCCAAAGGGATGAGTGTATCCGTAGGATCCCTATTCGGGACGGGATATCCAGGAACATTTACAAGATCTTTATGGACTGGAGTTATCCACTGTCTTCATTAGTCGTCTTACCGATAGGTACTTCAGGAAGTCAAAGACTGGCAACAGCATCCGTTAGAGTCGGTTTATGTTATTGGTATATTTTGATGCTATTCACTATAAGATTCGCAGTGATGGGAAAGTTCAAACCAGGTCTGCCTATACCTGTCTTGGTATTGATGCTCAGGGGCAACGGGATTTATTGGGTATCTGGATTGGTGAGAGTTAAGGAGCAAATTTCTGGTTGTCGGTGTTAACTGAATTACAGAACCGTGGTGTAGAAGACATTCTAATTGCCTGTGTGGATGGTTTAAAGGGATTCCCTGAAGCCATTGAGACTGTTTTCCCACAAACACGTGTCCAGTCTCTAAGAGATCCTTCGGAAAGAAATGGGAAAAAACCATTAACGACTGGACAAAAATTATTGCCCAATTGGCTATCCATTTCGAAGGAAGGTTAAACCTGGAATTCTAATGAAAATAGGTATTTACACAAAAAATGAAACAGTCACGGAGAAATACTTCGATCAAAACGTTTCTTGGGTTTCGTCATATCGGGCTATTATCTTTTTTTTTGATCATCATCAACAATTTACCAAAAAGGTGCTTTTTCAAGAATCTTGTCACTATATCTCTCTATATATCAAACGTTTATACCTAAACAATACGATTTTTTCATGGTGTGGCTAGTCTATCTTATCAGACACAATTTATTCTGACACTATGTTATTATGCTTTAAGTATTCTAAAAAATAATTTCTATAATTAAAGCTATTTTATCTTAGAAATAAGTTCTTTTGAATGAGATTCGGCAATATTCATATGCTTTTTCATAATTAAATATGCCCCATCTTCATCCTGATCCCTAATGTGCTCATAAATTTGTTGATGATATATTTGAGCCGAATTCTTTGCAGTTTTAATTTTGGCTAATATCAATGTTTTTATTTTAGGTAAGATTTGATAAATCGGATCCATCATAATCGGAATAATGGGATTTTGTGTTGAACGGGCAATTATTCTATGAAAATCCCTGTCCAGTTTACCTTCAAGTTCAGTTTCGCTTTCGTCAACATTGGAAAATTTATTAAGGTTTTCTTCAAGCTCTCCTAAATTTTCCTCGGATCTATTACGCGCTGCCAATCTACAAATTTCAGGCTCTATAATCTTTCTTATTTCTACCAGATGCTTTATTAAATCTTCATTAAAATTCAATTCAAAAAAAAACCTCATAGGCTTAATAACATTTTTAGGGGAATAATTCTCTATATAAATGCCATCTCTTTTCTTTACAGAGATCAATCCTTTTGCTCTTAACATTTGTAATGCCTCACGTATAGCCGTACGACTCACACCAAACATCTCGGCCAATTCAAACTCTGTAGGTAATTTCTCTCCGGGCTGAAATTTCTTTTCCAGAATCGCTCGTTCAATCTGGTCTTGCACTTCCTGACTTAATGTTACTGCTCTTTTAATTGCCTTAAATTCATACGCCATTACTCACCTCACTTCTTAGATCCACTCAG